>NZ_JBXVPZ010000122.1:0-22343 GCF_057961495.1 Streptomyces sp. P5F9
GCACATCCCCGCCGCCCATCTCCGTACCCGCCCCCGGGTTCGCCTGCAGCGCGAACCGCGGATCGCGCCGCAGATCCAGCGCCTTGAGCGAGTCGGGCATCATCCCGAGCCACAACTCCCCGTCCAGGAACCGCACTTCGAGCCCGCTCGTCCGCGGCGACCCGTCCTTGCGCAGCGTCGCGAGGACGTGATGCGTGAAGGCACCGAAGCGCTCCTCCACGGTCGCGGCGAGGTCGGGTTCCGCGGCGACGAATACCGCCCAGTTCGACGTCATGTCCGACGTCATGTCCGATGCCATACGGTCACTGTCCCGCCGATACCCGACATCCACTGTCCGGATTGAGGGACGCCGGGCACGCTTGGTGCCGCATCTTTACAGAACACCACTGCCCTTTTCGCCTCACTGACGGTAACTTCCGCCGGTAACCAGGAACCCAGTGCTGGAGGACCGATGCACGGGCCGACACCGCCCTCCCCCCTGCCCACCGACCAGCTGCGGTTCGCCATGCCGCCGATGCACGAGTCGGTCGAGGACGAACGCCGGCACCGCAAGGAACGGCTCGCGGGCGCCCTGCGCCTGTTCGGCCGGTACGGCTTCGAGGACGGGGTCTCGGGACACATCACCGCGCGCGACCCCGAGTTCACCGACTGCTTCTGGGTCAACCCCTTCGGGATGCCCTTCCGGCACGTCACCGTGAGCGATCTGGTGCTGGCCAACTCGGACGGCCAGGTGCTCCAGGGCCGCCACCACGTCAACCAGGCCGCGTTCACCGTGCACTCGCAGGTCCACGCGGCCCGCCCGGACGTCGTCGCGGTCGCCCACTGCCACTCCGTGCACGGCCGCGCGCTCTCCGCCCTCGGCGACTTCCTCGACCCGATCAGCCAGGAGAGCTGCGCGTTCTACGAGGACCACGCGCTCTACGACGCCTACAGCGGTGTCTCCGTCGACGCCGAGGAGGGCAAGCGGATCGCCGCCGGCCTCGGCTCGCGCAAGGCCCTCGTGCTGCGCAACCACGGCCTGCTCACCGTGGGCGACTCGGTGGACGCGGCGGCCTGGTGGTTCCTGTCCATGGAACGCTCGTGCCAGGTCCAGCTCCTCGCGAAAGCGGCCGGCCGCCCTCTCCTCATCGACCACAAACTCGCCGTCGCCACCCGCGAACAGACCGGCGGCGACCTCGTCGCATGGATCAACTACCAGCCCCTGTGGCAGGACATCAGCCGCAGCGAACCGGACCTCCTCAGCTGAGGCCCCTACCGGAAACCCCGCAGCACCGCCGCCTTGGTCATCGTGAACTCCTCGTCCGTGAGCACCCCCTCCCGGTGCAGCTCCCCCAACTCCCGCAGCCTGCGCAGGAGTACGTCGTGATGGTCGGCCGGAGGCGGGACGCCGGCCGCCCGCGGCGGGCGGTCCGTGAACTCGCCGTCGCCCCGGGCCGACGGATGCGGCAGCCGCGCGGTCACCGCCGTCGCGACCAGCGCGGTGAGCAGGTCCCGGCGGGTGCTGCCCCACAGATCGAGGGCGTACGGGTCCTTCTCCGGCGGCAGTTTGGAGAACACCGTCTCGCGGGTCACGAACCGCATGAACCCGTCCTCGTACCCGGAGTTGGGCAGCCACTCCACCTGGACCAGGTCGCCCACGGCGACTATGCGCGGCCCGGTGGCACGCTTGACGCGCTCCGAGGTGTCGGCCCAGTCGATGCGTACCTGGGCGCCGTCGAACGACACCGTGCCGTCGGACGAACGCACCGAGACCGGGACCGGCGGGCCGGGCAGGAGATAGGCCTTGGTGGGCTCCTTGGGGATCTGGTCGAGGAGCAGCCCGTGCCGGATCTCCTCCGCCACGTACTCGGCGACCCCGGACCGGTCGATGTCCACCATCAGCCGGTACGGATCCGCCGCGTCCGGCAGCCGACCGCCGGTCGCCTGGAGCAGCGGGTCGGCGCCCTCGCGCAGTCTCAGCCGCAGTCGGCCACGCTTGCGTTCGGGTTCGTAGACGACGCCCGCGACGGCTTCGAGGGGCACGACGATCTCCCCGTACGTCTGCCGGAACAGTGGCACGGAGCGGTGAAGTCCCGGCGTGATACGGACCGTTGTGCCGTCGAAGGCCCAGGTCCCGTCGCGCTGGATGATCTCGGCCATAGGGAAATTCTCGCAGCCGGGTCAACACGGCGGTCGTCACTTCACCCGCGCTGACCAGACCTGCCGGACGCGGGCCGTGTCCCGTAGGGCACAATCCGCTGTTGTCGTACGGGAGTTGCAAGGCGGTGGCCAAAGGCTTCGGAGCCGGCCGCCGAACGTGAGGGTCCGGGGTCGCGGGCCGAGGGGCATGGGGAAGGCAGGCGTCGGGCGTGGCGGTGCAGGAGGCGAGACAGGGCGGCGAGCACGTCGGTGCCCACGGAGGCGGCTGCACCTGCGGGGACTGCCCGCACGGAGCACGTGAGGGGCATCGGCGCGCGGTCGCCGCGTTCCTCGTCAAGCGGGACGGCTTCGCGGCCGGAGAGGGGCTGCCCGCGGCGGTGGCGCACTCGGTGTCCGCCTCCCGGCAGTGGGTCTCGGACGAACTGACCCAGTCCGCGGACGTCGTCGCCGAACGCGGCCGCGCCGAGGGCGGCGCCTGGCTGGCGCGCCTGTGGCACCGCACGGCCTTCGCGGTGTGGAGCGCCTTCGTCGTGCTGCTCCTGGTGCAGGCGCTCACCGCGATCGGCGCGGGCTGGACGGCGGCCCGCACGGCCGGACTGCTGGCCGCGCTCGTGGTCGCCGGCGCCCTGACGGCGGCCTCCTGGTTCCACCGGGCGCGCGGCGGGGCGCTGGCCCCGGTCATCGGTGAGGACAACCGGCTGTCGACCTCCCGTGCCGTGGCCGTGTCCTGGGTGCTCTTCGTGGTGTACGCGGTGCTGGTCCTGGCCGGCCGCCTCGCCGCCGCCTCCGACCACGCCGAACGCGACGCCCTCATCTCCGGCCTCGAACTCGCCCGCGGCGCCGGTGTGGTGACCGTCCTCGCCGTGGTCTGCGCGATCGCCGTGCTCGTCCGCCGGGTCGTCGGCCTGCGCGTGCTGGGCCAGCGCCTCCAGAAACTCCCCGCCGACCGCCCCCGTGCCGCCGACCTCCTCACCGACGACGCGGGCCGCGGCACCTTCGCCGACATCCAGTACGTCGCGATCAGCGCCGTGGCCCTCGTCTTCGTGGCCGTCCGCCTGGCCCGCCGCCCCGACCAACTGCCCGACCTGCCCTGGGGGTTGGCGGTGGTGGTCCTGATCTCGGCGGCGACATACCTGGCAGGCAAGTACGCGGAGGGCGGCCGTCCGGTCATTCTCTCGGTGGTGCGTTCCCGCGAGGCGGGCGACCTCGACGCCCCCATCCGCACCGGCGACGACATCGAGATCCGCGGCGCGGGCTTCGTGCCGCCGGGTGCCCAGACCGCCGACCGCCTCTCCCGCATGGTCGTCCGCATCGGCCCGGTCAATGTCCACGTCCCCCTGGTCCCGGTCACCGGCGGCTTCTCCAACCCGACGGACACCCTGCTGACCGTCCCGGTCCCGGTCGATGTCGAGCCCGGCCGCGTGGAGGTACAGGTCGTGACCGCGGCGGGCGTGGAGACGAACTCCTGCGTCGTCGACGTCACGGACTGACGCCTGCGACGGGACGCCCACCGCACGAGCCGTACCAAAGTCGCGAAAACTGGTTGAAGCATGATTGAGCGGGTCCCCCTATTCGTACGTATGGTCAGTTGAGGGGTCACGGCACAGCGGGCGAGAGGCGGCTAAGGGCGATGACTCACGGCACTCGAATGGATACGCAAACCCCGTACCTCGACGGCGACCGGAGCTGGCGGGACACCGCCACCCGATACGCCCTGCTCCCACTGCGCGTCTTCCTCGGCGTCACCTTCATCTACGCCGGCCTGGACAAACTCACCGACAGTGCCTTCATGAAGTCCTCCGGCGCCGGCTCGATCGGCGAGACGATGCGCGCGGTCCGCGACTCGTCGGCGATCCCGGCCCTGGTCGACCTGGCCCTGAAGAACCCCGTCGGCTTCGGCTATGCCATCGCCTTCGGTGAACTCGCCGTCGGCATCGGCACGTTGATCGGCCTGCTGGCCCGCCTCGCCGCACTCGGCGGCGCGCTGATCTCGCTCAGCCTGTGGCTGACCATCAGCTGGGCCAACGACCCGTACTACTACGGCAACGACCTCGCCTACCTGATGGCCTGGCTGCCCCTCGTCCTCGCGGGCGCCTCCGTGTTCTCCCTGGACGCGGCGATCCGCGGAAGGCGAAGGCAGCGGGCGGGAGGCTACCGGTAGCTCCCGAGGCGGGAGCCGCCGGCGGTGAAGCCGACGGGCTCTTTCCGGGCGGGCTGTCAGTCCCGTTCGTAGGCGATCTTCAGCCGGATATGTCCGGACCGGGGTCGGCCGTGTTCCTGCGGCCGGCCTCTCGGCGTCTGCGGATCGCGCCGTTGATGCCCGCCACCACGCCGGCCAGGATCAGGCCGACCGTGACCAGGGGGATCACCGCGAACCACTCGGTCACCCACAGTCCGCCCGCGTCCCCGGCGTAGACCACGCCCGCGGCGGCGAGGAAGAGGCCGGCGACCAGCTTTCCGGGCTGGAACTCATGACGCAGCACGGCTGACCTCCGCCTGTCCGACGCCGACCTGGAGGTCCAGGTCCAGCGTGCCGGTGCTCTTGACGCCCGTCGCCGGGGTCAGGGTGACCTGCTTGTGCTTGCCCGGCTCCACGTCCACGTCCTTCTTGTCGTCACCGGGCAACTGGATGTCCCCGACGCGTACGTCCACACTCAGCTTCACCGTCATGTCCGCCGGCACGATGACCTTCAGCTGCCCGACGCCCACCTCGGCGTCCGTCGAGACCGTCTGCCCCTTGGCCAGCCGCAGCCGGCTCAGGTCGAGCGTGCCCACACCGTTCCCCAGGTCGTACTTCTGCTGTACGTCCGCCACCGCCGCGGGCCGCCAGGTGAGGTGTTCCCAGTGGGTGGTGAGGTCCTTGGGCAGGGCGGCCGAGGCGGCGAGCAGGCCGGCCGTGACGATCGCGAGGAACACCGACCCCGCCCCCGTACGCCCGAGGAACGCGCTGATTGCGATCCCCAGGCCGAAGACGACGAGCGCACAGGCCAGGCCCGCCTGCAGGCTGGTGCCGAGCGCCTGGTCGTCCCACTTCGCGGCGGTGCCGAGGCCCCCCGCCAGGAGCGCGAGCAGGAACACCCAGCCGCCGATCCAGCGCGGGCCGCGCGCTCTCGGAGGCACCGGGCGGGGAGCCCGCTGATCCGCGGGCCAGTGCGGGTACGAGGGGGCGAGCCTGACGTCGATCACATCCGCGATGTCACGGTCGCGGGAGTCGCCGGGGCCCCACAGATATCCGGTGCCACCGACGTGGGTGCCGTCCTTGACGATCGGATCACGCCACCAGGAGGGGTAGGCGGTGGCCACCGGCGGCGCCTGGGCCTCCGGCGGGGCGTCGGCGACGGCCTGCGCTGCGAGCGGGTCGGGGTCGGGGGCGCCGCGCTGCTGCGACCAGTACCCCGCGCCCGCCAGCAGGAGGGAGAGGACGACCGCGAAGGTCAGCACGCTCGCGTTCTTCAGCATCGACAGGAACACACCGCAGCCGACCAGCGCGAACAGCACGGCCGCCAGGGCCTGGCCGTCCACGCGGCCGGTGAAGAGCTTGCGGACCTCGTTCTCCTCCTCGTCGTCGTACGGGACGAAGAGCCACGCGAAGCCGTAGAAGATGAGGCCGATGCCGCCCGTCGCCGAGAGCACGGCGAGCGTGATCCGGAAGATCACCGGGTCCATGTCGCACTGCCGCCCGAGCCCCGCGCACACCCCCGCGAGCACCTTGGACCGCCGGTCCCGCCGGAACCGGTGCGGAGCCGCGGTCGCGGTGCCGCCGCCGGGCACGGCACCCGGCGAAGAGGCGGCACCCGCGCCGGGCACGGCGTCCTGCGGCCCGCCGCCCGCTCGCGGACGTGGGCCGGAGCCGGGTCCCGGACCCGTCGCGGCGCGCTCGTGATCTGTCATGCGTCCATGCTGCCCGCCGCGAGCCGCCGATGGCAGTCGGGACGACCCTGGCCGAACCCTGAAATCCGCCCTGACCCGGACCGGGGGAGTGTTCGAGGGGCTGTGGTGCGCGCGGGTGGGCTGTGCCGCGAGCTGTTCGCCGGTCGGGCACGGTTGCTGCCGGCGCCCGGTTGCCCGCCGGACTTCCGTGCCACGCGACCGACACTGCGACCGACTCGTGTGCCGGTGGCGCTCAGATCAGCCGCAGCCGCAGCAGCCACCGGCCCACGGACCGCTGTCACCCGCTTCGCCTTCCGGCAACCCGTCAGAACCCCCGCGGTACGCCGATTTCGCGGACCGAGCGCGCGGAATTCGAAGATCAGGGGAGTCTCGGGGGTCGACCCTGATGCCCTGAACGGCGGGGCGTGTGAACATCGGTGGCATGCCGGAAGCCGCAGCATTGCCCGTCGAGGACCCGCGGCCGCCGCGCAAGCTCTACCGCAGCAGTGACGGTCGCTGGCTCGGTGGTGTGGCGCGGGGGCTCGCCGGGCATCTCGGGCTGCCGGTGATCTGGGTGCGGCTGGTGTTCGTGGGGCTGTTCCTCGCGGACGGACTCGGCGCGCTGCTGTATGCCTCGTTCTGGTTCTTCGTGCCGCTCGGCGTCGGCGGGGTCGCCGGTCAGCGCCCCCCGTCGCTCGTCTCCACCGAGACCTCGCCGGACGGCCGCCGCAGACTCGTCGCCCGCAAGCCGGACAAGGGCCAGATCGTCGCCCTCCTCCTCATGGTCGTCGTCGCGCTGGTCTTCGTCGGCAATGTGAACCTGGGCAGCGGTGCCAAGGCCTATCTCTTCCCGACCGTCCTCGTCGGCGCGGGCGTCGCCCTCGTCTGGCGCCAGGCGGACAACGCCCGCCGCGCCCGCTGGGCCGAGGTCGGCAGCCGCCGCCGTACGCTCAGCCTGCTGCGCGCGGGCGGCGGCGTCCTGCTCGTCACCGCCGGCGCCACCGCGATCTTCGTCCTCCAGGGCTCCACCAGCCACCTCGGCTCGGTCCTCCAGGCCGCCCTCGCGGTCCTCGTCGGTATCACGCTGCTCGCCGGCCCGTACCTCGTGCGGATGACCCAGGACCTCTCCGAGGAGCGCCTGATGCGCATCCGCGCCCAGGAGCGTGCCGAGGTCGCCGCCCATGTCCACGACTCCGTGCTGCACACCCTGACCCTGATCCAGCGCAACGCGGAGAGCCCCAACGAAGTGCGCCGCCTGGCCCGTGCCCAGGAGCGCGACCTGCGCGCCTGGCTCTACAAACCGGAGGGCACCGGCAAGGACGAGGCCGACGAACCCGACACCCTCGCCGAGGCGGTGCGCCGCAGCGCCGCCGAGGTCGAGGACAAGCACGGCGTCCCCATCGAGGTCGTCGTCGTCGGCGACTGCCCGCTCGACGAGAGAATCGGCGCCCAGATGCAGGCCGCGCGCGAGGCGATGGTGAACGCGGCCAAGTACGGTGGCGAGGGCGGCGCCGTACAGGTCTACGCCGAGGTGGAGGGGAAGACGGTCTTCGTGTCCGTCCGTGACCGCGGACCGGGCTTCGACCTCGACTCGATACCCGACGACCGCATGGGTGTCAGAGAATCGATCATCGGCCGTATGGAGCGCCACGGCGGTACGGCACGACTGCGCGCGGTGCCGGACGGCGGTACCGAGGTCGAGCTGGAGATGGAGAGGGTGGAGAAGACGTCATGAGCGACGCGACCGAGACGAACGAACCGGCGGAGCCGACCGGCGGGAGCGCGGGCGGGCGTCACGTGCGCGTGGTCCTCGTCGACGACCACCGCATGTTCCGTACGGGGGTCCAGGCCGAGATCGGCCGCACCGAGGAGACCGGTGTCGAGGTGGTCGGCGAGGCCGCGGACGTCGACCAGGCGGTCACGGTCATCACCGCGACCCGCCCCGAGGTGGTCCTCCTCGACGTCCACCTTCCGGGCGGCGGCGGGGTCGAAGTCCTGCGCCGCTGCGCCCCGTTGATGAGCGACGCCGAGCAGCCCGTCCGCTTCCTCGCCCTGTCCGTGTCGGACGCGGCGGAGGACGTGATCGGGGTGATCCGCGGCGGCGCGCGCGGCTACGTCACCAAGACGATCACCGGCACGGATCTCGTCAACTCCATCTTCCGGGTCCAGGAGGGCGACGCGGTCTTCTCGCCCCGCCTGGCCGGCTTTGTCCTGGACGCCTTCGCGTCGACCGACGCCCCGCCGGTCGACGAGGACCTCGACCGCCTCACCCAGCGCGAGCGCGAGGTGCTGCGCCTCATCGCGCGCGGCTACGCCTACAAGGAGATCGCCAAGCAGCTGTTCATCTCGGTGAAGACGGTCGAGTCCCATGTCTCGGCGGTGCTGCGGAAGCTCCAGCTGTCGAACCGGCACGAGCTGACGCGGTGGGCCACGGCACGCCGACTGGTGTGACCCGTAAGGGAGTTCACCGGGGGGATTGTCCGGCAGGGCGTCACACCACCCGTGTCGCCCCCGCGAACGGCATCTGGTCGATCGGTGCCAGCCGCACCGGAGCCGTCGGGTTCGGGGCGTGGATCATCTGGCCGTCGCCGACGTAGATGCCGACATGGCTGATGCCCGAGTAGAAGAACACCAGGTCGCCGGGGCGGAGTTCGTCCCGGGAGACCCGCTGGCCGGCGTTGATCTGGGCGTAGGTCGTGCGGGGCAGGGAGACTCCGGCGGAGTTGTAGGCGGCCTGGACCAGGCCCGAGCAGTCGAAGGCGTTGGGGCCGGTCGCGCCCCAGACGTAGGGGCTGCCGAGCTTCTGATAGGCGTAGGAAACGGCCGCCGCAGCGCGGGAGTTGGGTGCGTCGGCCGTGGCCGCGGAGGAGCCGGACGCGTGCAGCCCGTCCCGTGTCGTGGTCGCCGACCGTGACGCGCGCCCCGAGGTGCCGGTGGTCTGCTCGACCTGGGCGCGCTGCTGCGCGGGCAGCGCGGACAGCAGCCGCCGCGCCTGGTCCAGCTTCCCGTTGATCGTCTTCTTCTGCCTGCCGAGCTCAGCCTGTCGCGACTTCAGCGAGGTCAGCTCGATGTGCGCGGCACCGCGCAACTGCTCGATCTCGCGCAGCTGTTGCCGTACGAGTTCGACGGCCGCCGTCTGCCGGTGGCCCACCCGGTCGGCGAACTCGGCGCCGTCCAGATACCGTTCGGGGTTGTCCGAGAGCATGAGCTGCACCGCGGGGTCGATGCCGCCGCTGCGGTACTGGGCGGCGGCGACGTAACCCAGCGAGTCCCGGGCCGAGTTGAGCTTCTCCGTCTTGCGCGCCGCCTCGTCCCGCAGAGTGTTCAGCTGCTTCTCGGCCGCGTCCGCCTTCTCCTTCGCGCCGTCGTACTTCTCGGTCGCGACCTCCGCCTCCTGGTACAGCTTGTCCACCTTGGCCTTGACCTGTGTCGGTGTCAGCTGTGGCTCTGCGTGCGAGGTCCCGTCGAAGCCGGTCGCCGTGGCCGCGCCCGCGAGGGCGATCGTCGCCGCCGTACGGGCTGTATTGCCGCTGAGCGAGCGCTGTCGGGGCTTGCGGTGCGCTGCCACGTGGACTGCACGTCCTTTCGTACGACCGCCGGGGGAGCGGGCGATTGCGCGTCCGGCGGCTGCCCGCACAGGGGGAGCGGGCCGCCGCCGGACATTCTTCGGCGATGGTGGCCGACTGCCGCCCCTGGTCCGGGCGGCGGTGGGGAGCCGGTCACCTGGTGGAGGACGCTAAACCTGACGGTGACGGCCCGGTAACGCATGTACACAACTGACATGAGGTGATCGGCAATTGACCGTAAGTGACTGTGATTCCGGTCCGGGGCCGCCGCCTTCACGCGGAGCGCTGACCGAAGCGGCGGTTCCGGCGCGGGGCGGGACGGCGCGGTGCTATGGGCCGCATATATGCAAGGTCATGCGGGCCGCTACGGAGGGGCGGTGTCGGTCGCCCTCCGGGCCCCTGATTAGGCTCCGGCCTCATGGACGTACTCATCCATCTCTTCGTCGGCCTGCACATCATCGGCATCGCCGCGCTGCTCGGCGGTTTCCTCACCCAGATGAAGGCGATGGGCCAGGGCACGGCCCGCTTCGTCCCCGGCATGCTGCACGGCGCGCTGACCATGCTGGTCACCGGCGCGATCCTGGTCGGCCTCAACCAGGCCGACGATCAGCACGTCAACAACATCAAGATCGGCATCAAGCTCGCGCTGCTGATCGTGATCCTCGGCCTCGTCTATGTGAAGCGGGACGAGGAGACGGTCGACAAGAGTCAGTTCGCGCTGGTGGGCGGGCTGACCATGGTGAACATCTTCATCGCCGTCCTGTGGACGTGACCCCGGACGTGGCGGCGAGGCAGAACCGGACCGTCCCCGCGGCGACCACCAGCCAGGCCGCCACCGCGATCCACAGCACCACCTCCCCGGGCGTCCGCAGCCACGAGACGTCCACGGCGGCCCCCACGGACAGCATGGCCGCCGCCGTCATCCCGAGCGGGAACACCGTCGACCAGCGCCGCACATCGAAGCGCAGCCGCGGCCAGGCGATCTCGGCGCCCAGCAGGACGACACACCAGGCCACGTCGAGCACCAGCAACGTCACCGTCACGGCCCGCAGGACGCCCCGGTCGTCGGAGTTCCACAGGTACAGGCGCGCGCTGTCGGCGGCGATCAGCTTCGCCCCGGCCAGCGCCGAGACGGCCGGCGCACCGCCGACGATCCAGTGGTCCCCGGCCCCGGTGATCACCTGCCGCCACTCGAAACGGGCCAGCGCGAACCCGTAGAGGACCAGTCCGAACCAGAACAGCACCAGCGCCGTGTGCGCGAGCCAGGCCACCGACTCGGCCCCAGCGATCGTCGCCCCCAGCACGGCCAGCGACTGCGTGGCCACACAGCCGAGGAACACGGTCCCGGGCATGCGCCCCTGCCAGTTCCGTACGACCCGCACGAGCAGCCAGGGCCACAGCAGCGCGGCCGACGCCAGCAGCGCCTCGGCCACCGTCTGCCGGCCCGCCGCCGAGAACCGCGTCCCCAGTACGGCGGTCGCGGCCGTGGCGGTCAGCGCACCGGGCGTCCCCGCCTCCGTGAGCCACCTCCGCCGGTCCCGCAGCAGCCGTACGGCGAAGTCCGCGGCCAGCCCCAGCCAGAAGGCGCACGCCACCGCGAAGGCGATACGGGACAGCACCTCGTACCCCGTGACGCGCAGGCCGACCGACATGATCGCGGTGGCCATCACGACGGCCCCGGCCGCCGGCGGACGCTGGGCCCACCAGGTGCGGAAGCGGGAGATACCGGTACCGGACATGGCCCGATGCTAGGGAGCGGCCCCGGTACCGACGACGGGCCACGCGCGCGTGGAGCTCAAAAACACCTGCACGCGTGCGTGCGTGCCGAGAACCCGCTCAGGCTGGCCGCACCACGCTGTGGACGGTCGCCGCGCCGTCGCAGTGGACCGACTCCTCGCGCACGTAGGCCCCGGGCTTCGGGGCGTGGATCATCATGCCGTCGCCTACGTAGACACCGACATGACTGATGTCGTCGTGGAAGAAGACCAGGTCGCCGGGGTGCGCGTCGGTGAGGGAGACCGTCGTGCCGGCGTTCGCCTGGTCGGTGATGACGCGCGGGAGGGTCACTTCGGCGGCCTTCCAGGCGGCCTGGGTGAGGCCCGAGCAGTCGTACGAGCCGGGGCCGGCAGCGCCCCAGACGTACGGCTTGCCGACCTGGGCGCGAGCGAAGGCGACGGCCTTGGCGGCCTTGGCGGCGTAGAAGGAGCCGGCGGAGGGCGGGGAGCCGGAAGGGGTGCTCCGCGCCGCCTCGGTCTGCTGCTTCCGCGCGGTCGGCCGCGCCAGCAGCTCGCGCGCGGTGGAGAGCTTCTTCTGGACGGTGGCCTTGGCCGCCCTCAGGTCGCCGTGCGTGTCGGCGGGGGTGTGGAGGCTCTCGGCCGTCTCATGTCGCACCGCGTTCTTCTGGCGGCTGGTCAGCCGGCTCATCAGCTGGGCCTGCTCGAAGTAGTCGTGCGGGGTGTCCGGGAGTAGAAACGTCGAGGCGTCCGGGGCGGAGGCCCCGGTGCGGTACTGCGCGGCGGTGAACGAACCCAGCCATTCCCGCGCGGAGTTGGGCCTCTGCGCACGTTCGGCCGTGCCGTCCGGGCGGGAGTCGACGCGCTTGCGCTGCCTGGTCGCCCTCTCCTTGGCCGCGTTGTACGTCTCGGTCGCCGACTCCGCCCGCCGGTAGAGGTCGTCGACCTTCTTCTCGACCTCTCCGAGGCCCGGGTTGCCGTCGTCGGCGGCGGGTGTCCATATGCCTGCGATGCGCTTGCCCGCGGAACGCGGCTTGCGGTGCGACGACGCCAAAGGAGGCGACTCCTTCCAGATGGTGCCCTACGGTCCGTGCCACGAAAGGGAGTTGGACCGGTTCACCCCAGGTCGGCGGGGGCGTGCGGCTTGAACGCACGCTAACCAATTCGTGTGGCTTGTGTGAAGGTTGATGTTCGATATGCCTGACATGTCTCAGCGACCTCGATCACATGCGGAACCGGCCATCGCTGATCGTGATCGACCGGTTCTGGTCCGTGAATTTCCCCGAGTTCCCGGGGTGGCAGTCGGTTGTCAGTGGGGCGCCCTAAACTCGGAAGGCGATGAGCAGCCTCTTTGACGACAGCTTCCTGGCGGATCTCCAGGGCCCTCGGGCCCACGAGGGAGAGCCCCCGCCACCGCCCGAGGACGAGCACGTACCGGAGCCGATTCCGGACGACCTGTTCGGCGGGAAGTTCGACGTGCCCGCGAGCAGAGACGCCCACTACCGGGACGGCGCCCCGCGCCCGGTGGTCGACCCGGCCGCACTCCTGGACGGGCTGAACGAGAACCAGCGCGCGGCCGTCGTCCACTCCGACACCCCGCTGCTCATCGTGGCCGGCGCCGGCTCCGGCAAGACCCGCGTGCTCACCCACCGCATCGCCTACCTCCTCGGCGAGCGCAATGTGCACCCCGGGCAGATCCTCGCGATCACCTTCACCAACAAGGCCGCGGGCGAGATGAAGGAGCGCGTCGAACAGCTCGTCGGCCCGCGCGCCAACGCGATGTGGGTGATGACCTTCCACAGCGCGTGCGTCCGCATCCTGCGCCGCGAGTCGAAGAAGCTCGGCTTCACGTCCTCGTTCTCGATCTACGACGCCGCCGACTCCAAGCGGTTGATGGCGCTGGTCTGCCGTGACCTGGACCTCGACCCGAAGCGCTTCCCCCCGAAGTCCTTCAGCGCCAAGATCTCGAACCTGAAGAACGAGCTGATCGACGAGGAGGACTTCGCCGCCCAGGCCGCCGACGGTTTCGAGAAGACCGTCGCCCAGGCCTACGCGATGTACCAGTCGCGGCTGCGTGAGGCCAACGCCCTCGACTTCGACGACCTGATCATGACGACGGTCAACCTGCTGCGCGCCTTCCCGGACGTTGCCGAGCACTACCGCCGCCGCTTCCGGCACGTCATGGTCGACGAGTACCAGGACACCAACCACGCGCAGTACGCGCTCGTGCGTGAGCTGGTCGGCACCTCCGAGCACCCGGTCGACGTCCCGCCCAGCGAACACGACCTGCCGCCCGCCGAGTTGTGCGTCGTGGGTGACGCCGACCAGTCGATCTACGCCTTCCGTGGGGCGACGATCCGCAACATCCTGCAGTTCGAGGAGGACTACCCGAACGCGACGACGATCCTCCTGGAGCAGAACTACCGCTCCACGCAGACGATCCTGAGCGCCGCCAACGCGGTCATCGAGCGCAACGAGTCCCGCCGCCCCAAGAACCTGTGGACCAACGCGGGCGCGGGCGCGCAGATCACCGGCTATGTCGCGGACACCGAGCACGACGAGGCGCAGTTCGTCGCCGAGGAGATAGACCGTCTCACCGACGCGGGCGACGCGAAGGCCGGAGACGTCGCCGTCTTCTACCGGACGAACGCCCAGTCCCGTGTCTTCGAGGAGATCTTCATCCGCGTCGGCCTGCCCTACAAGGTCGTCGGCGGCGTCCGCTTCTACGAGCGCAAGGAGGTCCGGGACGTCCTGGCCTACCTCCGCGTCCTGGCCAACCCGGAGGACGCGGTCCCGCTGCGCCGCATCCTCAACGTCCCCAAGCGCGGCATCGGCGAGCGCGCCGAGGCGATGATCGACGCCCTCTCGCAGCGCGAGAAGATCAGCTTCCCGCAGGCGTTGAAGCGCGTCGACGAGGCCTATGGCATGGCCGCGCGGTCGACGAACGCGGTCAGGAAGTTCAACACGCTCATGGAGGACCTCCGTACGATCGTCGACTCCGGCGCGGGCCCGGCGACGGTCCTGGAGGCCATCCTCGAACGCACCGGCTACCTCGCCGAGTTGCAGGCCTCCACCGACCCGCAGGACGAGACCCGCATCGAGAACCTCCAGGAACTTGCCGCCGTAGCCCTGGAGTTTGAGCAGGAGAACAGTTCAGGCGAGGGGGAGAGTGAGACGCCGGTCGGGCTCGCCGCGTTCCTGGAGCGGGTGGCGCTGGTCGCCGACTCCGACCAGATCCCCGACGAGGACGAGGACGGCTCCGGAGTCATCACCCTGATGACCCTGCACACCGCCAAGGGACTTGAGTTCCCGGTCGTCTTCCTCACCGGCATGGAGGACGGCGTCTTCCCGCACATGCGCGCCCTCGGCCAGGCCAAGGAGCTGGAGGAGGAACGGCGCCTCGCGTACGTGGGCATCACGCGCGCGCGGGAACGCCTTTACCTGACACGCTCGTCGCTGCGCAGCGCGTGGGGGCAGCCGTCGTACAACCCGCCCTCCCGCTTCCTGGAGGAGATCCCGGCGGCGCACGTGGAGTGGAAGCGGACCGGCGCGATGGCGGCTCCGCCGTCGACGGGTCCGGCCTCGGGCATCGCGGCCTCGCTGTCTTCGTCCCGCTCGCGTTCGTCGGCGTCGGGTGCCTCGGGCTTCGCCACGCGCAGGACCTCGGAGAAGCCGGTCGTGGCGCTGGCCGTCGGCGACCGGGTCACGCACGACCAGTTCGGGCTCGGCACGGTGGTCGGCGTGAAGGGCACGGGGTCGAACGCGGAGGCGACGGTCGACTTCGGGGAGCCCAAGCCGAAGCGGCTGCTGCTGCGGTACGCGCCGGTGGAGAAGCTGTAAGCCGTAGTGGCTTGAGCCGTAAGGGAGTTGGGGCGGCTCAGGTCGGGTCGAGTCCGTGGCTGCGGAGCCACGGGAGCGGGTCGATCGCCGCCCCGCCCGCCGGGCGCACCTCGAAGTGCAGGTGCGGGCCGGTGGAGTTGCCCGAGTTCCCGGAGTACGCGATCGGGTCGCCGGCCTTCACCGTCGTACCGGGGGCGACGCGGTAGCTGGAGAGGTGGCAGTACCAGGTCTGCGTGCCGTCCTTCTCCGTGAGGATCAGCATGTTGCCGTAGGCGCTGTTCCACTTCGTGGAGACGACGCCGTCGGTCGCGGCCATCACCGTCGTGCCGTACGAGACGGGGAAGTCGATGCCCGTGTGCACGGACATCCAGTTGACGCCGGCCTGGCCGAAGTAGGCGCTGAGACCCTTCTGCGTCACCGGCAGCACGTACTTGGGGCGCAGCCGCTCCTTGCGGGCCGCCTCCGCCGCCGCCTTCTTCTTCTCGGCCTCCTGCTGGGCCTTGAGGTCGATACGTTCCTGCGTACGGCTGGCCCGGTCGGCGAAGTCGTCGGCACCGGCCGACAGGCTCTTGATCTGGGCGTCCAGCTTGTTGTTCGCGACGGACGGCTTGACCGAGGCCGTGTCCGAGGCGGAAGCCGTCGTGTCGCTGCCGCCGGTCAGCGTGCCGACGGACGCGGCGGCGATCCCGGCGACCCCCATCACACACGCGGACGGCACGGCGATGGTCATCAGCGCGGACCGCTTCGGAGGCGTACGACGGCGGGAACGGCTCCCGTTGCGGGCCGCGGCGCGCGAGCCGGCCGGGGCCGGGCTCGGGGTGAACTCCTCCTGGTCGTCGAGGAGTTCGGGGTGGGTCTGGGCCCCGTCCTGCTGGTCCGGCTCGGCCTCGTCGAGGGCGGGCAGCTCGCCGGTGGCGGTCAACTCGCCGTCTTCCGGGGCGGGTTCGTCGTACGCGCCCTCGTGCGTCCCGTCGTACGAAGCCTGTTCAAAGGTGGTGGCCACGTCGGCGGCGGTGCCGTCGGCGTTCCACTGCGTGGCGTCGTACGCGCCGGTGTCGAAGGTCTGCGTGCCCCATTGCCACTGCTGGGTCTGGTCGGCGGGTGTGGCGGCGTGCGCCGAAGTGTCGGGCTGGAGCCAGGCGTTCGCGTCCCACTGACCGCTGACGTCGGGGGCACCGGTCTGCGGCGGAATGGCGGACAGCTGCTGGTAGTCGGCCGACCAGGCGGTGGTCTCGTAGGCGCCCGTGTCGTAGGCGGCGTGGTGCTGGGCCGCGTACGGGTCGTAGTTCAGGGTGTGTTGGGCACCCGTGGACCAGGCGGAGGAGTCGTAGGCACCGGTGGCGTGCGACCCGGTGTCGTGGCCCTGGCCGTTGCCCGGCATGTCGCCGAAGAGAGGGTCGGTGGCGAAGCTCGCGGTGGCCTGGGCGCCCGGGTGGAAATCCGTGGCGGTGTGGTCGCCGTACGTGGTGAAGTCACCGTAGTGGGCGTCCTGGCCGCCGTACGACGCGTAGTGCGCCGAGGTGGCATCGGAAGCCGGAGCCGGGGTGGTCATGGTCCCCGACGGGTGACGATCGTTCACCAACTTCTCTATTCGCCTCGACAACAGGGGCTGCCAGAGCAGTGCGGTGGACTGTACCCGGCAGTATGCGGGCGCGACAATCTTCGTCAGGTTTCGCGGCAGCAGGAAACGGGCATTCGGCCGTGTTTTGGGGGACGGCGGGCACGGGTTTGGCCGTGGGTTCGAATAGCGTTCGATCTTCGGGTGGCTGTGCGCCCGCTGTCGGTACCCGGTCAGGCCACTGTCAGACCGCCGGTGTGGGTGTTGGCGCGGGCGCCGGTGCGGGTCGCGGCCGGGGTTTCCGGCAGCGGGGTGTCGAGGGCCTGGCGGATGCCGGTCGCGATGGCCGGGTGGACCGGCAGGGCGAGGTGTCCGATGCCGCTGACCTGGACGTTCTGGGCGATCAGGTCGGGATGGTCGATGCAGGCCGTCTCCAGCGGCTCCATCAGGTGGTCCAGATCGCTCCAGAAACTGACGAAGTGCGTACGGCAGCCGGGCGCGGGACGGGTCAGCTCCTCGATCACCGGCGAGCCGGGCCGCATCTGCCGGACGATCGGGTGGGCATTGGCCAGCGGGACGACGGCCGTGCCGGAGTGCGGGGTGCCGAGCGTCACCAGCGTGCGGACCCGCAGGTCGCCGCCGAGCCGCTGCACGTAGTACCGCGCGATCAGCCCGCCGAGGCTGTGCCCGACGATGTCGACCTCCCGGCTGCCCGTGCGCTCGCAGATCTCCTCGATGTGCCGGCCGAGCAGCTCGGCGGCGGTGCGGATGTCGCAGGTCAGCGGCGAGTAGTTGAGCGACTCGACCTGTCGGCGGCCGTGCTGGGCCAGGGAGCGGCGCAGCAGCACGAAGACCGAGCGGTTGTCGATGAACCCGTGCAGCAGCACCACCGGAGGCTTCGCCTCGGTCGGCAGCTGTGCCGCGTCCTTGGGTGAGGGCGGCTCGGGCAGGGGTTCCCGGCGCTCCTGGGTGATGCCGGAGGGGTAGAGGAGAAGGTGGCCCGCGAGGATCACGATCTCCAGGGCGGTCGCTTTCAGGAGGGTCATCGAGAGGCCCGCCAGCCTGCTGGGCAGGAGGCGCTGACAGAGGGGGAGAAAGGGCAGTGCAGCCCCGGTGACCTTCATGGCCGACCTCCTGTCGGCACACGGAACGACAGCTCCGTCCCCCGTGTGCCCTCGTGGGAGGCCACGGCGAGGGTCACCGACGGTGCCCGAGGGGTGCGCGCGGAGTGATCGCGGCCTACGGCGTGACCGACGCCGTCGACGTACCGAGGAGCCCTGTCGGTCTGGCGACGAGGCTTCCCGCTGTCGTGCCGTACCTGCCCTGCGTGCCCTTCGTGCCTGCGCCGATGCGCCGTACCACCGCGCCGCGCGGCCTGCGGCGCGGTGGTACGGCGACCTCGTTGCGGCTCCCGGTGCGCTTGTTCCCGCTGGAACGCTGCGCGGCGAACGTGTCCCATCGTGTGATTTCCCCCTCGGTATCCGCCGCGAAACTGCCGGTTGCGGGATGCTGGAGATAACGTTCGTTCACTTCCCGCACTGAAGCGGGTACCGCGGTACCCGTGGGTAGGGATGAACGCAGTCGCTTCATGGAGGCAGTGATGGGTGTGGCAGCCGGTCCGATCCGCGTGGTGGTGGCCAAGCCGGGACTCGACGGCCACGATCGCGGGGCCAAGGTGATCGCGCGGGCGCTGCGCGACGCCGGTATGGAGGTCATCTACACCGGCCTCCACCAGACCCCCGAGCAGATCGTCGACACCGCGATCCAGGAGGACGCCGACGCGATCGGCCTCTCCATCCTCTCCGGCGCCCACAACACCCTCTTCGCCGCGGTCATCGACCTCCTCAAACAGCGCGAGGCGGAGGACATCCTCGTCTTCGGCGGCGGCATCATCCCCGAGGCGGACATCGCCCCCCTCAAGGAGAAGGGCGTCGCAGAGATCTTCACGCCCGGCGCGACGACGCAGGCGATCGTGGACTGGGTGCGGGAGAACGTGCGACAGGGCTCCGCTACTGGGCTCCGGTGACTGTGCAGCCCGTCCGGGGTTCGCTTCTCAGCGCGGGCCGGCTACTCAGCCAACCTGCACCGCCCCCAGCTCCTCCGTCATCGCCGCGCGCAACCGCAACGTCGTGACCAGCCGCTGAAACGCCTCCGCCCAATAACCCCCCGCTCCCGGCGCCGCGTCCTCCGTCTCGTCCGGCACCGCCAGCAACCCGTCCAGCCGACTCGCCTCGGCCGGATCGAGACACCGCTCGGCCAGCCCCATCACCCCGCTGAAGCTCCATGGATAACTCCCCGCGTCCCGCGCGATGTTGAGCGCGTCCACGACAGCCCGCCCCAGCGGCGCGGCCCACGGCACCGCACACACCCCGAGCAGCTGGAACGCCTCGGACAACCCCTGCGCCGCGATGAACCCGGCGACCCAGTCGGCCCGTTCAACCCCGTCCAGCGTGCTCAGCAGCTTGGCGCGCTCGGCCAGGGACACCGCCCCCGGCCCGCCCGCCTCGGGCGCCGACGGCGTCCCCAGCAGCGCCCGGGACCACTCGGCGTTCCGCTGCCGCACCGTCGCCCGGCACCACGCGGCGTGCAGCTCGCTCCGCCAGTCGTCCGCCACCGGGAGCGCCACGATCTCTGCGGGTGTACGTCCGCCGAGCCGCCGTTCCCAGGTCGCGAGCGGAGTCGCCTCCACCAACTGGCCGAGCCACCACGAGCGTTCACCCCGTCCCGCCGGAGCCTTGGCCACCACACCGTCCCGCTCCATGCCCGAGTCGCACTCGTGCGGTGCCTCGACCACCAGACCCGGTTCCTCGCGCGTACGGTCGACGGCCACGCAGGCCGACGCCCGGACCGCCATCCGCGCGGCGAGCGCCGAGTCGGGGAGCGCCGACAGCAACTCCGCGGCCGTGGCACGGACGTTCCGGCTCCGGTCGGCCAACGCCTGCTCCAGGAACGGCTCGTCCTCGGCGGAGAGCCTCATCCGCAGCGAGTCGAGGAACATCAGCCGGTCCTCCGCCCGCTCCGTCCCCCAGGTCGTGACGAGCAACTCGCGTGCGGCTGAGGGCTGGTGCGCGCGTATCGCCGCGAGCAGGGCGACCCGCTCGGCGAACAGCCCCTCCTGCCATAGCAGTTGAACCTGTTCCGGGTCGTCGAGAGCCGGCAGGGCCGTGCCGCCGCCCGGTGTCGCGCGCAGGGCGAACCGCCAGTCCGGGTTCAGCCGGGCCAGCCACAACGCGCGCGGGCCCGCGAACTCCAGCGCCGCCGGCCGCAGATCCGTACGCCCCCGGGCCGCGTCCAGCAGCGCGGGCAACGCCTGCACGGGCGCGGCGAACCCGCGCGCGTTGGCCGCCGCCAGCCACTGGGGCAGCAACTCCATGAGATCCGGCGAGGTGCCCCTACGGCCCCCACCACCCGTACCCGGACGGTCGGTCAGCAGCATCGCCAGCCTGCGGGCCGCCGCGGCGGGCAGCGCCGGACGCGTGTCGGGCGCGGCGGGCTCCGGACGCTGTGCCGCCCGCGCCGGACACAGCCCCGCCCGCCGCCGTACGGTCTCCACGGCCGCCGCGTCCAGCAGCGCCACGGGTGCGTCCTGGCCCGGCGCACGCCCCGGAGGTGTACGGCGGTCCGTGCCGAGCAGCGCCGTGGTGACGAGTTCCTCCCAGTCGCCCGCCTTGGGCGCCGGAGCGGGGGTGCTGTTCATGCGGTGCCTTCCATCGAGTTGGTGAGTGGGCTCAGCACAGCGACACCGGCTCTCCCGCCCCCTCCGGCCAGGCCGTCAGCGGGGTGAAGCCGCGGTGGCCCAGTTCGCCGAAGACCTTGACCGGGGCGCCGCCGGAGAGCGCGACGAGTCGCCACAGGCCGGGGCGGGAACGGGCGGCCGGGGTGAGCGGGAGCGCCAAGTCCGCGTCGGCGTCCGCCAGTTGCCAGGAGTCGCCGTCCGGGGTGGGGACGACCCGGTCCAGCGTCACCGGGACCGCATCCAGCCAGGGGTCGTGCCGTAGGGCCTCCCCGTAATGGACGGCGGCCTGTGCCGTCGTCACCCCCAGCGGTCGAGCCGTCGTAGGCGAGGGTGCCGTGAACTGCTCTCCCAGAGCCGCCCGGAGCTGCCCGGCACCCGGGAACGCGGACACCTCCGCGTCCAGGGCCAGCCCTATGGGCAGCGCCAGCTCGGGGGCGCGGCCCGCGGCGCCGTAGGAGAGGAGGAGGGACGTGCGGCCCGAGTCCGTGCCGTGCAGCCATATTCTTCGGGTCGTCAGTTTCGGGTCCGTGGTGTCGTACTGGGCGAGGACCAGCCATTGGTCGCGGAGCGGTGGGCCGTCCGGCGAGGCGGGCAGGCCGATGCGGGAACGGACCGTCGCCGCCAGGTCGTCGGGCAGGCGCTCGCGGCGCAGCCAGGCCTGGTCGAGGAGGTGGAGCAGCGCGCTCTCCTCCAGCAGTCGGACCGGCCAGCCGGGACCCGATGACGGGATCGCCCCCAACTCCCTTGCTCGGGCGGCCAGTCCGGGGGCCTGGGCGTCGACCATGCGGGCCGCGGTCTCCTCCCACAGCCCGTACCCCGCCTGCTCCGCCGAGGCCAGGCCGGTGCGCAGCAGGTCCGTCAGCCGCTGCTCCAACTCGCCCGCGCCCGCGGTGATCCGCTCGGCCCTGCGCTCAGCCCGGCGCCGCGCCGCCTCCGGATCAGCGGCGGCGGGGGAACCGGACGCCCCTGCCGCCGGCTTCTCCTCCGTCCGCTTCCGCCGTCCCGTCAGCCACTCCCCGGCCCAGTCCGGCGCCTGCCCCGACGGCACCGCGCCGTCCCCGCCCGCCCACAACAGCAGCAGTCCCAGCGCGTGCTTGCACGGGAATTTGCGGCTCGGACAACTGCACTTGTACGCCGGCCCCGCGGTGTCCGCGATGTCGACGACCGTCTGATACGGCTTGCTGCCACTGCCCTTGCACAGCCCCCACACCGTCCCCTCGTCAGAACTGCCCGCCTCGGACCACGGCCCCGCCGCCCCGAGCTTGCTTCCCGCTTTGCGTGACGCTGCGTCAGGCGCCAGTGCCAGCACCTGATCAGCCGTCCAGCGCACCCCCTGCTGAGTCATGTCATCGAAGGTAGATCCCGGCACTGACAATCGGCCCGCGAGCGGTTCGGTGGATGGCTCCGCCAGCGCATTTCCGCAGGTCAGATCGCATTGTCAGTGGCGTGGTGCACGGTGGACACCAGATCCGAACCGGCCGAGCTGGAGGGGGCCTCAGCCATGACTGTGTCCGCAGAACCCATGAACGCGCAGGCGAGTGAGAAGCAGACGGCCGAGCGGCCGGAGGCACTGCGTCCGCACGCCGAGGACGCCTTCGCCGACGAACTCGCCGCGCTGGCGGCGCAGGACGACCGGCCGCGTCCGGTCCGCTGGAAGATGTCGCCGTGGGCGGTCGCCACCTATCTGCTCGGCGGCACCCTGCCGGACGGCACGGTGATCACACCGAAGTACGTCGGCCCGCGCCGCATCGTCGAGGTCGCCGTCACCACCCTCGCCACCGACCGCGCCCTGCTCCTGCTCGGCGTGCCCGGCACCGCCAAGACCTGGGTGTCCGAGCACCTCGCGGCAGCGGTCAGCGGCGACTCGACCCTGATCGTGCAGGGCACCGCCGGCACCCCGG
>NZ_JBXVPZ010000123.1:0-22200 GCF_057961495.1 Streptomyces sp. P5F9
CGCCCAGGCCCGCCCCCGTCCTGCGTCTCCAGCTTGACCGCGATCCCGACCAGGATCGGCACGGCGGCCAACACCCCGAGCAACGCAAGCGTGCGCCACCGCCGGAACGTCGTCACCAACTCGCTGCGCAACAGCCCGAAGGTCCAGAGAAACCGGGGAGCACGCACGCCAACCGGTCCGGAACCAGCGGAAGCAACCACCTCAGCCCGCGACATCGAACCCCTCCCCCGTGAGCGCCACGAACGCGTCCTCCAGAGAAGCCCGTTCAACCCCGAAGCCCCGCACCCGCACCCCGGCGGTCACCAACGCCTTGTTCACCTCGGCGAGTTCACGATCGGGCGGCTCCGCAGTCACCCGCTCCTCCGCCACGACCACGTCGGCCAGCCCCAGTTCCTTCAGCACCCGTGCCGCGTCTCCAGGGTCGGGCGTGGCCACGACCAGCCGCCCCCTGGCCCCCGCGGCCAGCTCGGTCACCGACCCCTGCGTGATCAGCCGGCCCTGCGCCATCACCGCCGCATGGGTGCAGACCTGCTCGATCTCGTCGAGGAGATGGGAAGACAGAAAAACGGTCGTACCGTCAGAAGCCAACTCCCGGATCAGAGACCGGATTTCGCGCATCCCCTGGGGATCGAGCCCGTTCGTCGGCTCATCCAGAACAAGCAGCTCGCGGGGCTGAAGCAACGCTGACGCAAGCCCCAACCGCTGCTTCATCCCCAGGGAGTACGCCTTCGCCTTCTTCCCGGAGGCTGCCGTCAGCCCCACCCGGTCCAGCGCGGCGGCGACACGATCCCGCCGGGTACGCGGATCGGCGGTCGGATCGGCGGCGTCGTAACGAAGCAGGTTGTCGCGGCCGGAGAGAAAGCCGTACAGCGCGGGCCCCTCGATCAGCGCACCGACGCGAGGCAGAACCGTACGCACGGACCTGGGCATGGGACGGCCCAGAACACGGGCCGTCCCAGAGGTGGGTTCGATCAGCCCCATCAGCATGCGGATGGTGGTGGTCTTGCCCGAGCCGTTGGGCCCGAGGAAGCCGAAGACGCTGCCCGCCGGGACGGTCAGGTCGAGACCGTCCACGGCGAGCTGCCCGCCGCGGAAGCGCTTGGTGAGACCACGGGTGGCGATGATGCCGTCACCCGTGTCCGCCTGTTCCTGCGCCTCAGCGGACGGTCCGCCCATCGACTCCCTCAATTCACCGTGCCCATAAGGAACTTACTTCGCCGCGTCCGCAGCCTTGACCAGCGCACTCTTGGTCACCGCGCCGACATACACCTTGCCGTCGTCGGTGATCAGGGCGTTGATCAGCCGGGTCGAGTAGACCGTGCCCGAACCGAAGGAGCCCTTCACCTGGTCGCCGAGCGAGCTGAGGAAGCCGCCGAGGTCTCCGCCACCGGACGAGGAACCGGACGGGATGCCCTGGCCACCGGTGTCGAAGACGGCGATGGAGTTCCAGCCCTTGCCGATGACCGTGGGATCGTCGGCGCCCTTGGCGAGGCCCTTGGCGAGGCCCTTGTCCGCCTTGTCCGCCTTGTCGTCCTTGCCGAACGGGGCGGAGTGGTCCGGGGCCGCCTTGCTCGCGCTGTCCTCCGTGGTGACCTTCGCGCCCTTGGGCGTCTTGAAGTCGAAGGTCGAGGCGGCCGGCTTGGCGAGGCTGAGCTGGGTGAAGCCGACGTCGACGACGGCCGCGCCGCCGCTCGCCGGGGTGAGCGTGAACTTGAGCGGCAGGCCGGTCTTCGCGTCCACCGCGACGCTGATGGTGCCGACGGTCGTACCAGTCTGCTTGGGCTTGATGAGCAGCTTGTAGGCGTCCCGGCCCGCGACGTGCTCGGTGCCGTCGACCGTGACGGACGTCGTGTCGTCGACCGACTTCAGCACCTCGTCGGTGAGGCCCTTGGGCGTGGCCCGGGTCTCGTCGCTCTTCGAGGTGTCGGCGGCGGTCGTGCCGTGGAAGACCTCGTTCGTCTGGCTGTCGTAGCCCCAGACGTCCTTGCCGTTGTGGATGAGGCTGTACTCCGCCGCGTTCTCCAGCAGGGAGACCTTCTGCTTGTCGGGGCCGTCGGCCGCGACGCGCAGGGTGTGGGTGCCGGTGGCCAGCTCGGTGAGCTTGGCGGTCGGGTCCGCGGAGGAGCCGTCGCCGGACTTCGTGGCGCCGGACAGCATGCTGCTCTCCAGGCCGCCGAGGTCGGGCAGGCCGAGGTCCGTGCTGATCTTCACGGTGCCGGACAGCTGCTGGACGTCCGACTTGGCGATCTTGTCGATGAGCTGCTGAGCGGTGACCTTGGGAAGGTTCGGATCGCCGGAGTCGGCGAGCGCCGGGACCAGTCCGATGGTCGCGGCCGCCACCCCCACCACGGTGACCGGGACGATGTACCGCGCCGCCCTGCGCCGCCCGGCCCGGAGCTCGTCGCGCTCTCCGGTGTCCGTGCTGTCGTCGGTTTCGTACGGTGCCATGTCTGCCTTACCTCCGTCGTCGGCGGCGGCCAACCCTTGCTGTACTCGTCCCACCCTGAGCCGCCATTCTCACCCGAATCGGTGAGGAGTGGTGTTTTCTCTGTTCTCCATCTGACCAAATCCGCCACGCATAAGCGTCAGACCCGGGAGCCAACTCCACGTACGCCTGGGGTATGACACACAGAAGCGACGCCTCCCCAAACCCCTAGGGGGAAGACGCCGCTTGTGTACGGCAGTTGCTGAGGACACGTCAGCCCGCGCGGTGCACCACCGCGTCGCACATCTCCAGGAGGGCGACCTTCGCGTCGCACTCGGGGAGCGGCGCGAGGGCCGCGCGGGCGTCCTCCACGTAGCGGACGGTGTCACGGCGGGCCTGCTCCAGGGCCGGGTGGACACGGAGCCGGGCGAGGGCCTCGGCGTGCCGGGCGTCGTCGGTGAGGTCGGAGTCGAGCAGTTCGCACAGGGCGATGTCCTCGGCGAGGCCCAGGCGGTCCGCCCGCTCGCGGAGCAGCAGCACCGGCAGCGTGGGGATGCCCTCGCGCAGGTCCGTGCCCGGGGTCTTGCCGGACTCCTCCCCGTCGGAGGCGATGTCCAGGACGTCGTCGGCGAGCTGGAAGGCGACGCCGAGCCGCTCGCCGTACTGGGTGAGGACGTCCACGACGGTGTCGTCGCAGCCGGACATCATCGCGCCGAAGCGGCAGGCGACCGCGACCAGGGAGCCGGTCTTGCCGCCGAGCACGTCGAGGTAGTGCTCGACCGGGTCGCGCCCGTCGGACGGTCCCGCGGTCTCCAGGATCTGGCCGGTGACCAGGCGTTCGAACGCCTCGGCCTGCACCCGCACCGCCTCGGGGCCGAGGTCGGCCAGGGTGTGCGACGCGCGCGCGAACAGGAAGTCTCCGGTGAGGACCGCGACCGAGTTGCCCCAGCGGACGTTGGCGCTCTCCACCCCACGCCGTACGGTCGCCTCGTCCATCACGTCGTCGTGGTACAGCGTGGCGAGGTGGGTCAGCTCGACGACGACGGCCGAGGGCACGACACCCGGCGCGTAGGGGTCGCCGAACTGCGCGGCGAGCATCACGAGGAGCGGCCTGAACCGCTTTCCGCCCGCGCGCACGAGGTGCTGGGCGGCCTCCGTGATGAAGGGGACCTCGCTCTTGGTGGCTTCGAGCAGACCCTCCTCGACTGCCGCCAATCCGGCCTGGACATCGGCTTCCAGAGCCTGGTCCCGCACGCTCAGCCCGAACGGCCCGACGACGGTCACGAGGGGTCTCCTGTCTGCTGGTGTCCCTGGGCGGTCACACGGTTTGTCGATAGGTCGCTGGCATCACTCAAGTCAGCGTATCCGGTCAGCTTTCGATCACCCATGCCGCCCACCCCGTCCAGCACGGGCGGTATCGGATCACGACCGGTATGTTTTCGATCACCTGATAAGAACGGATATTTATCGACTTGCACGGAAGTAGTGGATGGTGTCCCGAACCGCACTGGAAGCCGAACCCGAAGACCAACCGCCCCCCGAGGACGACCACGCCTTCGTCGGCCGGCCCAAGGGGCTGCTCACGCTCCCCGGGCTTGAGGTCTGGGAGCGCTTCTCGTTCCTCGGCATGCAGGCCATCCTCGTCCTCTACTTCGCGGATACCGTCGCGCACGGCGGCATGGGCATGTCGGCCACCACCAAGCTCGCCACGGTGAAGCTCTACGACGACGTCTCCAAGCCGGCCTACTTCGGCGTCAACGGCGCGATCGCGGTGGCCGCGGGCCTCGCGGTGACGGCCGCCGCGCCGTGGCTGCGCCGCACCATGCACCCGGTCCACTGAACCCAGGGGTCCCTCATGCGCATCCGTACGTCCTTCCCCCACGAGACGACACACGAGGACCTCCGTATCCCGCTGCCCGACGGAACACTCCTCTACGCGCGCGTGTGGCGCCCGGTGACGGACGAACCCGTCCCGGCACTCCTCGAATACCTCCCGTACCGCCTGACCGACTGGACCGCGCCCCGGGACGCCCAGCGCCACCCCTGGTACGCGGGTCACGGCTACGCCTCCGTCCGGGTCGACGTGCGCGGGCACGGCAACAGTGAGGGTGCCCCCGGCGACGAGTACGACGCGCAGGAACTCGCCGACGGCGTGGAAGTGGTCAACTGGCTTGCCGCGCAGCCCTGGTGCACCGGCAGGGTCGGCATGTTCGGCATCTCCTGGGGAGGCTTCAACTCCCTCCAGATAGCGGCCCTCGCACCGGAGCCGCTGAAGGCGATCGTCACCGTCTGTTCGACCGACGACCGCTACGACAACGACGTGCACTACATGGGCGGTTCGGCCCTCGCCGTCGACCTGCACGCCTGGGCGGCCACCATGCTCGCCTTCGTCGCCCGCCCGCCGGACCCCGAGTACGCGGGCCTGATCTGGCGCGACATGTGGCTCAAACGCCTCGAACAGATCGACCCGTTCATCCACACCTGGCTCGCCCACCAGATCCGCGACGACTACTGGAAGCACGGCAGCGTCTGCGAGGACTACGGCGCGATCGGCGCGGCCGTCCTCGCGGTGGGCGGCTGGCACGACCCGTACCGCGACACGGTCCTACGGCTCGTCGAACACCTCCCGCCGGACCGCGTACGCGGCCTCATCGGCCCGTGGTCCCACCAGTACCCGGACCGCGGCCTGCCACCGGGCCCCGCGATCGGCTTCCTCCAGGAGACCCTCCGCTGGTGGGACCACTGGCTGAAGGGCGAGGACACAGGCGTCATGACCGACCCCGTCCTACGTGCCTACGTCAGCGACTCCCACCCCCCGGCCACGGTCTACGACGCCCTCCCGGGCCGTTGGGTCGGCGAACCCGCGTGGCCCTCGCCACACGTGAAGACGACGACGTACGGCCTCCGGGGTGCCCCCGTGATCGTCCGCTCCCCCATGCACACCGGTGTGGACGCGGGCCGTTTCTTCCCCTTCGGGAACGACGCCGATCTGCCGCCGGACCAGCGGGACGAGGACGCGCGCTCGGCATGCTTCGAGTTCGAGGTGCCGGCCGAGACGTGGGTGCTGGGGCGGCCGAGGGTACGGCTGCGGCTGACCAGCGAGGTGCCGCGCGGGCAGGTGATCGCCCGGCTGTGCGATGTCGCCCCGGACGGTGCGTCGACCCTGGTCACCCGAGGCGTGCTGAACCTGTCGGCGCGGCACGGGCGGGACCGGGCGGTGCCGTGGACGCCGGGCACCACCGAGGACGTCACCTTCGAGCTGAACGGCATCGGGCACGCGTTCCCGCCCGGGCATCGCATCCGGCTCGCGGTGTCGTCGGCGTACTGGCCGTGGATCTGGCCGCAGCCGGAGTCTTCGGCGGGGTTCACGCTGGACCCGGAGGGTAGTGCGCTCGAACTCCCGGTGCGGGAGCAGGAGTTGACGGAGGACATTCGTTTCGACGAACCCGAGGAGGCCGAGCCGCTCGGGGTCAACTACCCGGCGACCCTGGACGAACCGCGGCCCGAGCGGCTGGTCGTGCGGGACGTCGCGAAGGGCGAGTGGCGGCTGGAGGTGGACCCCCGGTACGGCGGCACGCGCGTGTATCCGGACGGGTTGGAGTTCACCGAGGACGCGTTGGAGACGTACACGATCGACGAGTCCGACCCCTTGTCGGCGCGCACGCTCTCCGAGTGGTCGATCCGGTTGCACCGGCCGGAGCTGGGGTGGGACACGAGCGTGCGTACACGGTCGGAGATTACTTGCGACGAAACGGACTTTATTACCGCCAATGAGGTCATCTGCACCGAGGGCAAAGAAGTGATCTTCCACCGCACATGGGAGAAAAGGATTCCAAGAACTGCCAGTTGAGGGCGAATGCCCGATTTGCCGTTCTTAATCCTGCCGTGAGTTGGGTCACGCGTTTCTGTGCGTGACCTGTGTCCCGGTCTGCCCGCGTTCTCCCTTACGGCATTTGACAGTTGACCCTTGGCTCGCGCAAAGGATCAAGTGCCCCATACGCCTCAGACCAAGGTCAATAGGGGTTAGATGTGATTCCGCCACTTGTTCCGGACATGTGCTCTCGCATAGTTTCCCGGCCTGTCGAGCGGAACGCCGAATCCTGCCGCCGCCCGGCATCCCAGTCACGAACTTCTCGCACGGCAGGAGCGGGGGAACCAGGTAAGTCGCCGGGCCGGTCATCGCGACCGGAACGGCTTGGGGTTAAGTCACGTCCGCAAGGGCTTGGCCGGGCACCTCCCAGCCCGAACCCGACAGCTCACCTCGCAGGCGACGGAGAGGAACCTCGTCATGCCTGCAACCGCTCAGTCCCGCCGCGCCCGCCTCGTCCGCCGTGTCGTTGTCGCCGGTACCGGTGTCGCGATCCTCGCGCTGCCTGTCGTGGGTGCGACCACCGCGTCCGCGGCCACCACGTCGACCACCGCCGCCTCGACCACGCTCGCCGGATACCCCAACACCCTTGACGGGTGGATCCGGGAGTCGCTCGCGATCATGGCGCAGAAGGGGATTCCGGGTACGTACAACGGGATCTACCGGAACGTGATCCGTGAGTCGTCCGGTAACCAGTACGCGATCAACAACTGGGACTCCAACGCGGCGGCCGGTACGCCGTCGAAGGGGCTGCTCCAGGTGATCGACCCGACGTTCAACGCGTATCACGTGGCCGGGACTTCGTTTGATCCGTATGACCCGGTTGCGAACATCACGGCTGCGTGCAATTACGCGGCGGCGGTGTACGGGTCCATCGACAACGTGTACGGGGCTTACTAGAAACTGTTGGATCAGCCACGACGGTTGTGTTTTGAGTGGCGGCGCCGTCGTGGCTGGTCGCGCAGTTCCCCGCGCCCCTGAATGCGCCCCTTCGGGGACATTCAGAACTCAGCTGAAGAATCTTTCGAGTACCAGCGCGATTCCGTCGTCCTCGTTCGACGACGTCACCTCGTCCGCGACCGCCTTGAGTTCGGGGTGGGCGTTGGCCATCGCTACGCCGTGGGCTGCCCAGTCGAACATCGGGATGTCGTTCGGCATGTCGCCGAAGGCGATGGTGTCGGACGGGGTCAGGCCCAAGTGGCGGGCGGCCAGGGCGAGGCCCGTTGCCTTGGTGATGCCGAGTGGCTGGAGTTCGACGGTGCCGGGGCCCGACATGGTGACCGAGGCCAGGGAACCGACCACCGAGCGGGCCGTGGAGGCCAACTCGTCGTCCTCCAGGGCGGGGTGACGGAGCAGCACCTTGCTGATGGGTTCGCACCAGAGGTCGTCGCGCTTGCCCACCCGTACTGCGGGGAGCGTCGGGTGCGGCATCAAGTAGCCGGGCTCGATCAGCGTCAGGCCGTCCACGCCGTCCTGGTCCACCGCCGCGTACACCTGGCCCACTTCCGCCTCGATCTTGCCGAGCGCGGTCTCCGCCAACTCCCGGTCCAGGGTGACCGACCAGAGCAGACGGTCCGCGCCGGCGTCGTACAACTGCGCGCCCTGTCCGCACACCGCGAGCCCCCTGGAGCCGAGGTCGTCCAGGAGGGGCCGCACCCTCGGGGCCGGCCGGCCGGTGACGACGAGGTGTTGGGCACCGGCCGCCGCCACCCGCCGCAGTACGGCGAGAGACCGGTCGGAGAGGGTGTCGTCGCCGCGCAGCAGCGTTCCGTCCAGGTCGGTGGCGATCAGTGCATATGCGAGGGGTGCGGCCATGATCAGAGAATACGGATAGAACGCCCCACCGACTCGACACGAACCGGACGGCTCCTGCCTTCACATGCGTTGACCGGTGTTCCGGTTGGTTTGACAGTTACGGCGGTTATGCCGACTCCCGGATCACCAGTTCGGTGGGCAGGATCACGCCCGCCGTGTCCTCGCCTGCGATCTGGGCCAACAGCATGCGCACCATCTCGGCGCTGATGCGGTCGTAGGGCTGGCGCATGGTCGTGAGGGCCGGAGTGATGGACGTGGCGGCCGCCGAGTCGTCGAAGCCTCCGACAGCGATGTCATCCGGGACCGAACGGCCGGATTGTTGAAGGGTGTTGACGACTCCCAGGGCCATCAGGTCGGAGGCTACGAAGACCGCGTCTATGTCCGGGGCCTGGGACAGGAGTCTGCGGGCTGCCTCCTCGCCGCCCGTGCGGCGGTAGTCGCCCTCCACCACCAGGGTCGGGTCATGGGGCAGGCCCGCCTCCGTGAGGACGTCTCGGTAGCCGGCCAGGCGGTCGGGGCCGCCGGGGGCGTCGAGCGGGCCGGTGACCATGCCGATTCGGCGGCGGCCGGCCGCGATGAGGTGGCGGACCATCTCCTGGGCGCCGTCGCGGTCGGCTGCGGCGACGTAGCTGTACTTGGAGGCGGTGCCCAGCGGCTTGCCGCAGGCCACCAACGGGATTCCCGCGTCCCGGAGTTCGGCCGCCACCGGGTCGCCGCTGTGGTTGGAGACGAGGAGGACGCCGTCCACGTGGCCCGAGGTGATGTACCGGGTCAGGCGACGGCGTTCGTCCTTCGACGAGGCCAGCATCAGGAGCAGTGGAATGTCGTGGCGGGCCAGGTGTTCGGTGCAACCCCGCAGCAGGACATTGAAGTTGGGGTCCTCGAAGAACTTCTCCTGCGGCTCGGTGAGGAGGAACGCCACCGAGTCCGACCGTCCGGTGCTCAGGGAGCGGGCGTGCCGGTTGACGACGTAGCCCGTCTTCCTGATCGCCGTCTCCACCGCGGTGCGGGCGGCCGGTGAGACGTAGTGGCCGCCGTTCAGGAACCGGGAGACCGTGCCCCGCGACACGCCCGCCTCGCGGGCCACGTCGTGGATCGTGGGCGGCTTGCGGCGGCCGTTCGAGCTGGTGGTCATGTTCCTCGTTCGTGGTGGGGGGCGGTCGGCTGTGGGGGTCGCCCGGTTCCTGGGCAGGTCGTGGGAAGTCGGCAGCGGTCAGGCCGCGCCCTGAAGGGGCGCGGGGCTGTGTTTGATTTGCCGCTACCGCCGCGTGGGCGCGACCAGCCACGACGGCGCCGCGGACGAGCCACTGCCCATCACGGCGCTTCTAGCGGAGCGCTCACGCCTTGACCGATCCGCTCAGCAGGTCCAGGGACCAGAACCGCTGGATCACCAGGAACAGCGCGATCAGCGGCAGGATCGCGAGGAAGCAGCCCATGATGACCAGGGTGTAGAGCGCGGGCTGTGAGGCGCCCTGGTTGAGCAGGGTGTAAAGGCCCAGCGTGAGCGGGAACTTGGTGTCGTCCGCGAGCATCACGTACGGCAGTAGGAAGTTGTTCCAGATGCCGACGAACTGGAACAGGAACACCGTGATGAGCCCCGGCATCATCATCGGCACCGCGATCCGCGAGAAGATCCGCCACTCGCTCGCGCCGTCCATGCGGGCGGCTTCGAGGAGTTCGGCGGGCACGGAGGCGGCCGCGTAGATGCGGACGAGGTAGACGCCGTAGGGAGAGAGGATCGACGGGAGGAGCATCGACCAGTACGAGTCGGCCAGACCCAGCTTGGAGAGCAGGAAGTACTGGGGGACGGTCAGAACGATGCTCGGGACGAGGACGCCGGCCAGCATCAGCTTGAAGATGAACTCCCGTCCTCTGAAGGCGAATCGGCCCAGCGCGTAGCCGCCGGCGGCCGAGACCGCGGCGGAGAGCAGGGCGCCGAAGCCCGCGTAGAAGAGGGAGTTGACCATCCACTGCCAGTAGATGCCGTCGCGGTAGGCGCTCAGGTCCTTGATGTTGTCGAGGAAGCCGGAGCCGGGGGCGAAGGTGAACGTGGAGAAGAGTTCGCCGCGGCCCTTGCTGGCCGCGATGACCACCCAGACCACGGGGATCAGGCAGTACAGGGAGCCGAGGACCAGCACCAGGGTGGGCACCCACGCGGTGCGCTTCGGCTTGCTCGGGCCCGGGCGGGCGTCGGTGGCGGTGAGGGTGAGGGGGGTCATGCCCGGTCCTCCCGGGTGTAGCGGTCGGAGACGCGCAGCAGCGTGAAGGAGAGCGCGAAGGTCGCCAGGGCCAGCACCACGGCGGTGGCGGAGGCGCCGTAGATGTCCGACCTGAGGAAGGCGGCGTCGTAGATGGCCATCAGCGGACTCCAGGAGCTGGAGAGGCCGTTGGTCAGCGGCTTGAGGGCCATGGGCTCGGTGAAGACCTGGAGCGTGGCGATGACCGAGAAGAAGAACGTGAGCACGAGGGACGGCATCACGATCGGGATCTTGATCCGCAGGGCGATCTTCAGGTCGGACGCGCCGTCGATGCGGGCGGCCTCGTAGATCTCCTGCGGGATCGAGCGCAGGGCGGTGTAGATGACGATCATGTTGAAGCCCGTGCCACCCCACACCGCGATGTTCGCGAAGGAGAGGTACAGGTTGCCGCCGTCGAACAGGTCGGGCTGCGGGAGGTTGAACTCACGCAGGATGTAGTAGAACGGGCTGACCGTCGGGAGGTACAGGAAGCCCCACATCAGCGCGGCGATGATGCCCGGGACGGCGTACGGCAGGAAGATCGCCAGCCTCGCGAACTTGGCGCTGCGTGCCTGCGGGGTGTCCAGCATCAGTGCGAAGACCAGCGCCAGACCGAGCATCGTGGGGATGACGATCAGGCCGTAGCCGAAGGCGCGCAGGACACTGTGGCCGAACTCGGAGTCGTGCAGGACGTCGGTGTAGTTGCCGATGCCGTTCCACACCTGCTGACGGGCGCCCTTGCCGAGGCCGATGCCCTTGACCTGGACCTTGTGGAGACTGAGCCACACCGCGTACCCGATCGGTACGACGGTGAAGGCGGCGAACAGGAGCACGGCCGGTACGAGGAACCAGTACGGCGCGCTGCGGCCACGGCGGCGAATGCGGCGGGGGCGGACGGAGGTGGCGGTGCCGTCCGCCAAGGGCCCGGCCGTCGTGCGGCCGGAGCCCTTGAGCGGAGTGGCGGTCATGCCTCGGTCACCTTGAAGCCCTGCTTCTTCATGTCGGTGAAGGTCGACGACTGCATGGTCGCGAGCGCGGTGTCGAACTGCGCCGCCTTCTTCGCCTTGGTGGCCTTGCCGAACGCGTCGCTGAAGGTGTCGTAGGCGACCTGGACGTTCGGGCCCCAGGCGGACGCGGCCGTGGTGGCGGCGATCTTCGCGGCCGTGTCGTAGAAGTCGGTCTGGTTCGGGAAGAACTCGGGGGTGGTGAGGACCGAGCCGGACTGGCCCTTGCTGGCCGCCGGGTAGATGGCGGCCTCCTTGACCAGGGCGGCCAGCGCCTCCGGGTCGGTGTTCAGCCAGTTCGCGAACTTGGCCGCGGCCTCGGCGTGCTTGGTGTCGGTGGAGACACCGGTGGAGGAGCCGCCCCAGCTGCCGGTGACGCTCTCGCCCGCGCTCCACTGCGGCAGCGGCGCCATGCGCCACTTGCCCTTGGTGTCGGGGGCGGAGCTGACCAGCACACCGGGCGCCCACACGGCGGAGACCCAGGCGATGTTGGTGCCCTTGTTCAGCGCGTTGTTCCAGGCGGGCGTGTACATCGGCTGGTTGTCGATCACACCCTCCTGGACGAGCCCGCCCCAGAAGTCGGTGACCTTCTTGGTCGCCGCGTCGTCGATGCCGACGGTCCACTTGCCGCCGCTCTGCACGGTCCACCACTTGGCGCCCGCCTGCTGCGACAAGCCGGCGAACAGACCGGGGTCGTTGGAGGAGAACGTCGTCAAGTAGGCGTCCGGGAGGGCCTTCTTGGCGGCGCGGGCGGTCTTGGCGAAGTCGTCCCAGGTCGCCGGGACCGTCAGGTTGTGCTTCTTGAACAGGTCCTCGCGGTAGAAGAACATCAGCGGCCCGGAGTCCTGCGGTATCGCGTACACGGCGTCGGTGCCGAGCGTGACCATGCCCCAAAGGCCCTCGGCGAACTGGGACTTGGCGGACTTCGCGTACTTCGAGATGTCGGCGAGGACATCGTTCGACACCAGCGTCGGCAGCGCCTGGTACTCGACCTGGATCAGGTCGGGGGCGTTGCCCGCCTTCTTCGCGGTGATCAGCTTGGAGATGATGTCCTTGCCGGCGGCCTGCTTCGACACGGTGACCGTGATGTCCGGGTTCTTCTTGTTCCAGATCGCGGCGACCTTGTCCATGTTCGGCGCCCAGGCCCAGTAGGTCAGCTTGACGGGCCCGCTGCTCTTGCCGGAGTCGTCGTCGGAACCGCCGCAGGCGGCGAGGGTGCCCGTGAGGCCTACGGCTGCTGCCCCGGCAAGAATGCTGCGCCTGCTGAACTGGTGGCGGTGGATCGACATCTTCATCTCCCCTGACTGAGTGCGAGCCGGCCTCGGATGTGTCCCATCTGCTCCGCACGGCTCTGTGACCGTGCACAGTAGAGAATTGTTTCGGACCCTTGTCAATGGATGAACCGTGGGGTTACCTACTTGTTGCTGACGGATGGACGTCGCAACCATCCATGTGCACGATCACAGAAACACCTGACTTTCCCCTCCGATCCCCGGGAGTGAACCCATGCCGTCCCCCGCCCCGCACGACCGCCTGCCGCTCGCCTTCGGAGGTGACTACAACCCCGAGCAGTGGCCGCAGGAGGTCTGGGAGGAGGACGTACGGCTGATGCGGGAGGCCGGTGTCACGGCGGTCTCCCTGGGCGTCTTCTCCTGGGCCCGGATGGAGCCGCGTCCGGGTGAGTACGACTGGGAGTGGCTCGACACGGTCGTCGAGTTGCTGCACTCGTCCGGGATCTCCGTGAACCTCGGCACGCCGACCGTCGTCCCGCCGGCGTGGTTCTACCGCGCGCACCCTGACGCGCTTCCGGTGACGCGCGAGGGAGTCCGCCTGGCCTTCGGTTCACGGGGCGCGATCTGCCACTCGAACCCGGCATACCGGTCAGCCGCGGCCACGATCACGCGGGCGCTGGCCGAGCGCTACGGCAGCCACCCGGCGGTGGTGTTGTGGCACGTCCACAACGAGTACGGCGCCCCGGTGCTCGCCTGCTACTGCGATGTGTGCGCGTCGGCTTTCCGGGGCTGGCTGCGCGAGCGCTACGACACCCTCGATGCCCTCAACCAGGCCTGGGGGACAGCGTTTTGGGGCCAGCAGTACGGGGACTGGGAGGAGATCACTCCGCCCCGGGCGACCCCCTCCGTATGCAATCCCACCCAGCAACTCGACTACCACCGCTTCGCCGACGCCCAGGCCCGCGCCAACTTCGTCGCCGAGCGGGACATCCTGCACCGCCTCTCCCCCGGCGTCCCCGTCACCACCAACTTCATGGTCGCGCCGAGCCAGGGCCAGACCGTCGACTACTGGGCCTGGGCGAAGGAGGTCGACCTCGTCACCAACGACCACTACCTGATGACGGACGGCCGCCGCACGCACGTGAACCTGGCGCTGGCCGCGGACTTGACGCGCTCGGTGGCCGGCGGGGGTCCGTGGCTGCTGCTGGAGCACGCCACGTCGGGGGTCAACTGGCAGCCGTACAACCCCGCGAAGCGTCCCGGTGAGATGGCGCGCAACTCACTCGGGCATGTGGCCCGGGGCTCCGAGGGCGCGATGTTCTTCCAGTGGCGGCAGTCGCAGTCGGGCGCGGAGAAGTTCCACACGGCGATGCTGGCGAACTCCGGTACGGACAACCGGGGTTGGCGCGAGGTGACGGAACTCGGGCGCCGGGTCTCCGACTTGAGCCGGGCCGGTCTGCGGGGTACGCGGACACGCGGTGACGTGGCGATGGTGTGGTCGTGGGACTCCTGGTGGGCGCAGAGCCTGGAGTGGCGGCCGAGCCAGGATCTGGACGCGCGGGAACGGTTGGACTCGTTCTACGAGGCCCTGTACGACCGGCACTTGACGGTGGACTTCCTGCCGCCGACGGGGCTGTCCGACCTGGACCCGGAGCGCTATCCGCTGCTGGTGGTACCGCAGTTGTACGCGGCGCCGGTGGGGGTGGGGGCGGACCTGGAGCGGTACGTCTCGCGAGGCGGAACCCTGCTGGTCTCCTTCTTCTCCGGGATCGTCGACGAGAACGACACGTTGCATCCGGGCGCGTATCCGGGGGCGTTGCGGGACGTACTCGGGCTGACCGTCGAGGAGTTCGATCCGTTGCTGCCGGGCGAGACGGTCAACGTGCGGTCCGCGGACGGCTCGTTGTACGCGGCGGATCTGTGGTCCGAGGTGGTCGTGCCGGGTGCGGGGTGCGAGACGGTCGCGGTCTTCGCCGACGGGCGTACGGCGGGAGGGCCCGCGTTGACCCGGTACGAGCGGGGGTCCGGTGCGGCCTGGTACTTGGCGACGCGGCTCACCGGTGCGGATCTGGCGGCCGTCGTCGACCTCGCCCTCGCGGACGCCGGGATCACGCCGGTCGATCTGCCCCGTGATGTCGAACTCGTCGTACGGGAGGGCGAGTCGGGGACGTTTCGCTTCGCGGTGAACCACACCGGGGGCGAGGTGAAGGTGGTGCTGCCGGACGGGAGTCGGGCGGCGGTGCCGGCGGGCGGGGTGGAGGTCTTCCGGGACCCGCGCTGACCAACTGGCTTGTGGCGTACCCCAGTTCTGTTGTTTCTGTTCGGTGAAAGGGAACTTCGTTATGCGCAGACGCAGTGTTCTTACGGCGGCGGGTGCGGCGGCACTCGCGGTGCCGGTGTTGGCGGCGGCACCGGCGGTGGCGAACACCGGTACCGGTACCTCGACCGGTGGTGGGTCGGACCGGCGCCGGTTGGAGATCCGGGGGATGGACATCTCGTCCCTCCCCAAGGACGAGGCGTCCGGTGCCGTGTACCGCCGTGCGGACGGCCGCCGGGACGACCCGATCCGCATCCTGGCGGACGCGGGCGTCACTCACGCCCGCCTCAAGGTCTGGGTGAACCCGGCCGACGGCTACAACAACAAGAAGCACATCCTGCCGTTGGCGAAGCGGTTGCGCCGGGCGGGGATCGGCATCTGGGTCGACTTCCACTACTCCGACACGTGGGCGGACCCGTCCCACCAGACCAAGCCGGCGGCCTGGGCGGACCTGGATGTGGCGGGCCTGACGCGCGCGGTCTACGACCACACGGCCGACGTACTGGGCGCGTTGCGCCGCCAGGGCACCCCGGCCGACCTGGTCCAGATCGGCAACGAGATCAACGGCGGGCTGCTCTGGCCGACCGGCAAGAACTGGGGTGACGACAGCGGGGGTTGGGGCAACCTGACGACGTTCCTCAAGGCGGGCCTGAACGCGGCGCGCGACACGACCCCGCGCATCCGCACGATGCTGCACATCGCCTCCGGCGGCGACAACGGCACGTCACGTTGGTGGTACGACAACGTGGTCGCCGACGGCGTCGACTTCGACATCATCGCCCAGTCGTACTACCCGTTCTGGCACGGCGCCCCAGAGGCCGCGGCGGCCAACTTGGCGGATCTGGCGGCCCGTTACGACAAGCCTGTGCTGATCGCGGAGACGGCGTATCCGTTCACGCTGGAGAGCGAGGACGCGACGAACGACATCATGTACGACCCCTCGCAGCTCACGGAGGGCTACCCGGCGACCCCGGCCGGCCAGGCGGCGTGGCTCCGCACGGTGGCCGACCTGATGGCGAACGTGCCCGGCAACAAGGGCCTGGGCTACTGCTATTGGGAGGGCGTCTGGACGTACCGGGCCGGTGACGGCTGGGACCCGACCGACCCGACGTCGGGCAACGCGTGGGAGAACCTGGCGTTGTTCGACTTCCAGGACAGGGCGCTGCCGGGGTTGAGGACGCTGGGCGGCTACCGGTCGTAACGCCCGCGAGTGACGAGTCCAACCCGTACGGTTACTGTCCGGTGCTTGTCCAGTGCTGTCCGGGCTGTCGGCAGGGGCCGTACGGGTAGGGGGCGTTGCGGCATAGCCGTACGACGGGAGGGGCGCGGGATGAGCGTGGACACCGAAGTGGACGAACCGGGTTGGGAGGTGGACCCGGACGACGACTGGGGGTTGGCGGTGCTCGCAACCGTCGGGCGGCAGTTGAAGCTGCGGCGCGAGGCGGTGGGGATGCGGGTCCCGGACTTCGCGGTGGCGGTGGGATACGGCGAGGACCTGGTCTACAAGGTCGAGGGCGGGAAACGGATTCCCCGACCTGAGTATCTGGACAAGGCAGAGGAGGTGCTGGACGCGGATGGGCTGATCGCCGCGATGAAGGAGGACGTGGCGAGGGTCCGGTACCCGAAGACGGTTCGAGCGCTGGCGAAGATGGAGGCAAAGGCGGTCGAATTGCTCTCGTACGGGAGTCACACTCTGCACGGCCTGCTACAGACGGAGGAGTACGCCCGGGCGCTGATGCAGACGCGGCGCCCCTCCCCCTCTGACGAGGATCTGGAGCGGGCGGTGGCCGGACGCGTGGCCCGGAATTCGATCTATCAGCGCTCGCCGGCCCCGGAACTCAGTTTCGTCCTGGAAGAGGCGACGCTGAGGCGCCCCGTCGGCGGGCAGGTGGCGCTACATCGGCAGATCGAACACATCCTGGACCTGGCGCAGTTGCGGAATGTAGAAATTCAGGTGATGCCGATGACCCGCTGGGACCACCCTGGTACCGGAGGACGGATCCAGGTGCTGAAGTTCGGAGACGGCACGCGGTCGGGCGCATGGACGACGAGTTCAACGGCCGTCCCGTATCCGAACCGAAACAGCTGCGGATCCTCGAACTGAGCTATGGGATCATCCGGGCGGAGGCAATGACCGCTCGGGAGTCCATGGCCTTCATCGAGCAACTGCTGGGAGAGACATGATCCGCAACGCCCCTGACGGACACGATGCCGAACTCGCGTGGTTCAAGAGCAGCTACAGCGACACCAGCAACCCGAACGACTGCGTCGAGGTAGCCGCCACCCCCGGCACCATCCACATCCGCGACTCCAAGCACAACACCCAGGGCCCCCGGTTCACCGTCACGGCAGCCGCCTGGACGGACTTCTTGCAACTGGCAGGAGAAGCATGATCAAGCCCACCAACCTGGCCTGGTTCAAGAGCAGCTACAGCGACAGCAGCAACCCGAACGACTGCGTCGAGGTGGCCACCACCCCCGCCACCATCCACATCCGCGACTCCAAGCACAACACCCAGGGCCCCCGGTTCACCGTCACGGCAGCCGCCTGGACGAAGTTCGTGACGTTCACGTCCAGCATCTGAGCGGCTCAAGGCTGAACAGGCTGGCCAGGAGGCCGGGTTGGGTCATAGTGCGTGCGGGCGAAGGTGTCGTTCGCACAGCGGACCGTGTCGGGTTCGGGCGGCGCCGGCCACACGCTGAGGACGTGCTCTTCCACCGGGGTGTCGCCCGCGTACCCGGCGCCTTCATCGCGTCCCCGTGTCTGCACGCGGACGCGATACCAACCCGCGCCGGCCGTCGCGAAGTTCCCGGCGTCCTCCTCGACGTCACCGCCCCACCGGAACAGCCTCAAGCTGCCACTCGTGCTGCAGATACTCACGTCCACCACGGTCTCCCACTCCTCGCCCGGCAACGGTGGTTCGTCCGCGCGGTGTTGAGTGGTCAGGCGTATCCAGCCGGTGTGGGTGCCCGCGAGCACCGTGAGGTGTTCCGGGCCCCCTGCCGCCAGGCTGTTCCCCGCGAAGATCCGCTGAACCGTGTCCGCGTCGTCGTACTCGCTGAGGAATTCGTCGCCCTGTAGGTAGTACTGCTGATAGGAGACGGACATCCGATCCGAAGTCCACGTCGTGTAGCGCATTCCCCGGATCATGCCCTGCCCCACTGACAACGCGTCGCGATGACCTGGAATGCATCATCGAGGCATGTTCACACCCGGACAACGCGACCGCACCCGCGCCCAACTCCTCGCCCACGCCGAGGCCGACGACTCGATCACCGGCTTCGCCTACACCGGCTCGCACGCCACCGGCACCGGCGACCGCTGGTCGGACACGGACATCGTGCTGGCGGTGCGGGGCGATGTCGCCGAGGCCGTAGGTCGCTGGACGGCGTGGATCCACGACGAGTTCGACACCCGGCACCACTGGGACCTCGACGTGGGCGGCACCGGCGTCATCCGCGTGTTCCTGCTGCCCAGTTGGGTGGAACTGGACCTCACCTTCGCCCCGGAGCCGGAGTTCGGCGCCCGGGGGCCAGCCTGGAAGACACTCTTCGGCATCCCACACGAACAGCCGCCGTTCCCCCCGCCCGACCGCAACACCCTGATCGGCTACGCCTGGCACCACGCCCTGCACGCTCGCATCTGCCTTGAACGGGGCCGCAGTTGGCAGGCCGCACACTGGATCAACGCCCTGCGCGACCAGCTGATCGCCCTCGCCTGCCTACGCCTCGCCCTCCCCACCGCCTACTCGAAGGGCGCCCACCTGCTACCGGACGAGGTGACGACCCCACTGGAGGCCACCCTCATCCGCTCCCTCACGGAACCAGAACTCCGCCGCGCGCTCACCGCGACAATCACGGCCACAGCAGCGGAACTCGACCACTCCGACCCCCAACTCGCCGTCCGCCTAGGCCCGATGCTCACGGAGCTGACGTAACCCATGGGCACAGCCACCCACATCGACCTCACCCCCGTCCCGCCCGGCCAGGTCACCCTCTCCGACCGCCGCACGCAACGGAGTTGGACAGTCGACCTCGCCCCCTTCCACCTCGGCACCTTCCCCGTCACCCAGGAGCAGTACGCCCAGGTCACCGGCGAACGCCCGAGCACCGCACAGGGCAATGACCGCCTCCCCGTGGAGACCGTGTCGTGGCGGGACGCGGTCCTCTTCTGCAACTCCCTTTCCCAGCAGGAGGAGTTGACCCCGGCGTACGACTTCGACGCACAGGGCGAACCCGTCCTACGCGAACCCGTCCTACGCCTGTCTCTTATACACATCTGACGCCTCCCCACCGAAGCCGAGTGGGAGTACGCGTGCCGGGCGGGGACGAGCGGCCCGCGCTACGGCCCCCTCGACGACATCGCCTGGCACCGCGGCAACTCCGACGAGCGCCCACACGAACCGGGCGCCCGACTCCCCAACCCCTGGGGCCTGCACGACATGCTGGGCAACGTATGGGAATGGTGCTGGGACCTCTACGACCCCGAGGTTTACGGCACCTACCGGGTCCTGCGCGGCGGCGGCTGGTTCGACGAGCACTGGAGCTGCCGCGCTTCCGTGCGCCGCCGGAGCCACCCGACCTTCCGCGTGGACGACGTCGGCTTCCGCGTCGCCCGTTCCGTGCCCAGTGGGCCCGTGATCCACTGAGCCCCTGCCCCCGGCCGAACCGGGCGCAGCCCTCCCCGGCGCTCACCTACCCGTGCGCGGCCGCCAGATGCTTGGCCAGCCTCGGCGACGCGAACTCCGTCCCGCACACGAACCGCATCACCGGCCCGTACGACGACGCCGACGGCAGCCCCGTGAAGTAGACCCCCGGCACGGACGACACATACCCGGCGCCGAGTTTCGGCGTACCCCGGCTCACCGCCAGCTGGGTGCGCAGCTCATGCCCGAGGAAGTCCATCGCCGCGATGTCGACCCGGTACCCCGTCGCGGAGATGACGTGGTCGGCGGTGAGTTGCCGCGTGCCTCCGCCCGGCGTCGCGACGGTGAGTACCGGGCCGCCGTTCGCCGCGCCCGCGCCCCCGACCGCCTCCGCCCGTACGATCCGCTCGACCTCGCTGACCTGCACCTTCCCCTCGAACCGCTCGCGCAGCCACCACGCGCCGAGCGGCCCGAGCACCCGGCGGACCAGGTAGTGCCGGGTCTGCTCGGGGAGGTAGCGGTACGGCTGGGGGTAGTAACTCAGCGCCCACAGCGACCATGCCCGCCCGAACGGCGACTCGGGGCGCAGCTTCGGCTGCTTCCACGGCGGTGCGCCGAAGGCGACCCGGCCGTGCCCGCGCGAGACGATCCGCACGTTCGCGCCCGCCTCGGCCGCCAACACCGCTGTCTCCAGGGCGGATTGACCGGCGCCGACGACGATCAGCTCCTTGCCCTTGAACGCGCTCAGATCGTGGTGCTGCGAACTGTGCGAGACGGGAGCGGCGGGCGCGGGCCCGTCGACCGCCGCGGCCGCCAGCTCCGGCGGGAGGTGAGCCAGGCCGTACAGGCCGGTCGCGACCACGACGGCCCTCGCCGTGAACAACTCCCCCGAGTCCAGCTTGAGTTCGAAGCCGCCGCCCGTCTTCCGGTCCACGGAGACGACCCGTACCCGCTCCAGTTCGGGCACCAGCTTCTGCTGGAACCACTCGCCGTAGGCGATGAAGGTCTCCACGGGGATGATGTCCTCGTCGGTGACCAGGCGGGGGATGCCGGCCGCGTCGCAGTAGTCGACGAGGTTGTGGCCAGGCTGCGGGGCGTCGAGGTTGGAGGCGGCGGGGGTCGACTTCAGGAGCATCCCGGCGGGCATGTGGTCACGCCAGCTGACCATGGGCTCGCCGAAGACACGGACCGGAATGCCGCGTGCCCGCAGATGCGCGGCGGTGGACAGGCCGAACGGCCCGGCGCCGATGACTGCTACCGGTTGAATCACGAAGTCCCTCCCCAGGACATCAATTCGTCACTTCGTGCTGGAGCCGCCGATCGAACTCGCGTGCCCCTTTAGCTACTTGCTGCTGGAGTTACTGCTTGCCGCTCCTGGTGCTGCCGCGCCGGTTGGTGCGCCACAGCTGATACAGGTGCTTCGCGCCCGGCCGCACGAAGCGGGCCAGCATCGTGAAGAACGGCCGCAGGTCGTCACCCGCGAGCCAGGCCAGCTCCGTCCCGCTCGCCCGCGCCGGTGCGTGCGGCGTCGTATAGCCGCTGCGGCGGTAGGCGAGGAGGGCGGGCAGGTCGATGTTCTCCACGATGTACCGGTGGCCGGCGCGCTGTTCCCCTTCGGGGACGGAGCGGCCGGTCAGGTCGAGGTGCATGGCGCGGACCACGTCCACCCCCGACTCGTTCTCGAAGAGCCGGAACTGGGCGCCCATGCGGGGGTTGAAGTCGAGCAGTTTGTACTGACCGTCGCGCCGGTCGAAGCGCAGGTCGAGGTCGATGATTCCGGTGAAGCCGATCTGTTTGATGAAACGTGCGGCGAGGTCCGCGAGTTCCGGATTGTCCACGACATAGGCATGTGCCGTCATGCCCGCGTGCGGCGGCCAGGAGCGCACCTTCACGCCGGTGAACATGGCCAGCGGGGTCGAGTCCTGGTCGAAGTAGGCGTGCACGATCCAGTCTTCGGCATCCTCCCTCGGCAGGTACTCCTGGAGGATCACCCCGGGGTGCTCGCCCCAGTCCCGGGCCAGTGTGAGCAGCCCCTCGCGGGTCGTGATCCTCGTCGTACCGTTCACGGCCGGCCGGGAGCGCCGTACGAACGCCTCCCGGTTCTTGGCCACCAGCGGGAAGCGGGCCTTCTCGGCGAACTCCACGATGTCGTCGTACGACTGCGGGAAGGCCGCCGCGGGGCTGGGTATGCCGTGTTCCACGCAGAGTTCGTGCAGCCCCTGCTTGCTCGCGAGGTGACGCGGCAACTTCGGTTCCACCCGCGGGAAGAGGAAGCAGGAGCCGAGCGCGTCCTGGTGCTCGGCGATCAGGACGGCGGCCTCCTCGTCCGTGGGAATGAGGACGGTGGGCCGGCCGATGCGGCGCCCGATGCGCAGCAGGCCCTCCACGAGTCGCCCGGGTTCCTCCGTGCCGGTCGTCGGCCACACGAACGCGCGCTCCAGGTAACGGGACGCGGCCGCCGGTGTGTAACGGTCCTCCGTGATCGCATACATCGGCACGCCGAGCCGCCCCAGACTCCGGATCGCGCCCACCCCGCCGTGATGCAGTGGATAGTCGCCGAACTTCACGATCAGGCCCGGCACTTCGCGGTCGGCCTCGAAAGGCACGCTGCTGGAGCGCTTGGCCACGGGTCCCCCCACGTGTCCCCCCTACGGACC
>NZ_JBXVPZ010000124.1:0-22154 GCF_057961495.1 Streptomyces sp. P5F9
GGGTTTGAGGGGGCGGTCGAGCTCGGTGGGTGCGGATAGTTTTCGGGCTGCGGGCGCGTTGGGGCTGGTCGCGCAGTTCCCCGCGCCCCTTAGGGGGTTGCCCTGGTCCTGAGTTTCAGGGCTAGGACGGGGCAGTCAGAGGCTGCTCGGCGTGCGCGTTTTATCGCGCGGGGCGGAATCGGTGCCCCGTCCACCAGGGGGTAGCCCCACTCGTCCAGAGTGATGTGGTCCGGGAGCAACTCCGCGCACAGGCCGTGGCCTTGGCACGCCGTCCAGTCGATGTCGATCTTCTGTTGTGTCTTCTGGTCCATGGTCAGTGGGCCTCGTTCGGAATGGGAAGGAAAGGTGTCGAGTCGCTCGCGGTGCACAAACCCCTTGCGTGGGCGTCCAGTTCGGGGGCGAAGGTGGTCAGCGCGCTGCGGACCAGGCGGACTGTGCCGTCGGGGTGGTGGCAGGCGCCTCGGCCCTCTACCAGGCCTGACCAACGGGCCACGTCCTGGCGGGTGTTGGCCTGGGGGCCGGGGGTGGCCAGGGTCTGGAAGGCGGAGGCTATGCGCGGGAGGCCGTTGAGGCAGGGGCCGCACTGGCCTGCCGATTGCAGGGCCAAGTAGCGGAGGATGCGGGCGGTTTCGGCTACGCCGCAGCGGTCGGCCGGGAGTGCGGCCAGGACGCCTGCCCCCAAGTCCCCTGCATCCAGCGTGCGTTGGGCAGCCTCGTGGGTCGGGAGCCAGGTGCCGTGGTAGCCGCCCATCAGTACCGCGGAGGTTCCGTGCAGGGGGAGCAGTCGGTTCAGGGGGAGGCCGAACGGGGCTTCCACCACCCGGACTTCGCGGCCCGGGACGTGCAGGGTGCACAGGGTGCTGCCCGGCTGGGTGGGGGTGCCGGCGCTGCGGAACCAGTCGGCGCCGTAGCGGGCGACCAGGGCCAGGTGGGCCAGGGTTTCCACGTTCTGGATGAGGGTGGGGGCCCGGTTCACCCCGCGTTCGCGGACCGGCGGTTGCTGGTGGCGGGGCAACGGGGTGTTTCCGGAGACGTATTGCGCGAGTGCCGAGGCCTGGCCGGACAGGAAGCGTTTGGGCAGGCGGACGACCTGTACGGGGAGCGGGTCGTCGCGTTGGGCCAGGGCCGACTCCAGGTAGGACGCGCCGTCCTCCACCGCCAGGTGGACCTCCCCCGCGCCCACCGCCCGCGCCGCCAACTGCAGCCCGTCCAGGACCAGATGGGGCGACAGGCGGAGCAGTGTCCTGTCCTTGCGGCTGGCCGGTTCGCCCTCCGCGCCGTTCGCCACGACCACGGGTGCGCGGCCCGTGCGGCGGCTCGCGTCGGTCACCGCGACGAGTTTGCGGTACGTCGGGAACGCGGCGCCTCCGCGGCCGGTGAGTCCGGACTCGGCGACCGTTCTCAGGACGGTGTCGGGATCTCCGTACGACAGTGGGCCGTAGCGGAGTTCGTGGGTGGAGAGGTCGGCCGCGGTGCCGCCGGGGGCGAGGAGCCGGGGGGACATGTAGACGTCGGTGAAGGTCGTGGTCGTGGTCGTGGTCACGGTCGGGCTCCTTCTGCTGTGCGGAGCAGGGCCGCGGGGGTGCGGCGGGACTCGCGGGCGGAGTGGGCCGTGCGGATGCCGAAGGCGGCTACCACGGCGGCCACGCAGGACACGGTCAGCCAGGTCATCCAGTCGGTGCCGGTGTCCGTGCCGATGCCGATGCCGTGGATCAGGGCGACCGGCCAGGAGGCGTACGCGAGCCGGTGGAGCGCCCGCCAGGTGCGGTGTCCGATGCGTTCCCTGAGGAGGCTGGTGACCAGGACCGCGAGCATCAGGTCGAAGGCGACCGTGCCCAGGCCGAGCCAGAGCGGCTCGTAGTCGGAGACGAAGGGGACGACCGCGTCGACGACGTTGATGTTCACATATCCGTCGATCACCGCCATCGCGATGTGCAGGGCCAGGAAGGCGGTCGCGGAGAGGGAGAGCGTGCGGTGCAGGTTCACCGTGCCGAAGCGGGGCAGGCCGGGGAGCCGGGTGCGCAGCCGGACCGCGATGCCGAGCAGGACCACGACCGTGAACAGGACGAGGCAGACGGCCCCGGTGGCGCGGTTGGCGTACCAGAGGATCTCGGAGCTCATACGGCGGCCGCCGGATGCGTGGGCCAGCCCGGGGTCGTGACGACCGTGCCGTCCTGCGCGACCAGGCGCGCGGGGAGGCCGAGGCGCGTCAACCACCGTTCCGCGCCTGCCCCCTTGACCAGGCACGCCGTGCTCGCCGCGTTGGCGTCGGCGCTCGTCGCGGCGGCGACCGAGGCCGTGCGCCAGGGGCTGCGGACCGGGAGGCCGGTGCGCGGGTCGACGATGTGGTGCAGCTCGTAGCCGCCCCGGCGCCAGCGGCGGGCCGCCGTGCCCGAGGTGGCCAGGCCGCCGGAGCGCAGGCCGATCGTGGCGTACGTGCCGTGCGCGGGCGTCTCGTCGACGGACCCGGTGACGTCCTGGACGCGGATGTTCCAGCCGCCGGCCGGGGGCTCCCCCGCGACCGCCGTGTCGCCGCCGAGGCTCACGAGGACTCCGCAGCCGGCCACTCGGGCGAGCATCGCGGCGGCCTTGTCGGCGGCCCAGGCCTTCGCCGTGGCGCCGAGGTCCAGTCGGACGCCGGCCGGGACGGTGACCGTGCCCGTCGTACGGTCCAGGTCGATCGTGCGCCAGCCCGGGGCACGCTTCACGGTGAGCCGGATCGGGCGGTCGTCCTCCTGGACGAGGGTGAAGTCGCGGTCGTAGCCGATGGCGTTCATGGCCGAGCCGACCGTCGGGTCGACCGCTCCGTCCGTCGCCTCGGCGGCGCGCAGCGCGACCGCCAACGCCTCGGCGAGCAGCGGGCTGACGGTGACGGGGCGGCCCAACGAGGCGTCCAGGGCGGTCAGTTCGGAGTCGGTACGGAACCTGCTGCACGCCGCGTCGACCTCGGCGAGGTGCCGGGCGAGGAGCAGGTTGCAGGAGTCCAGCAGGGCCGGGTCGGTGACGACCAGCCGGACGCTGGTCCCGAGAGCACGCCAGTCGGCGGCGGCCGTGGTGCGCAGGGGCGCTGTGCTCGTGCTCATCACGACGCTCCCGACGTGGAGTCGGTGGAGCTGCCGGACGACGACGTCACGCCGGACGAGGACGACTGAAGGTCCGATGACGAAGACGAAGATGAGGAGGATGAGGATGAGGACGACGAAGAGGTCGAACTGTCCGACGTGGACGAGGTGTCGGACGAGGCGGACGGCGAGGGTGTCGAGGACGACGACGAGCTGCTCGTGCCGGTGCTGCTCGCCGTCGTGTCCGCCTCCGCGTCCGACTGCATCGTGCCGACCAGGGCGAACACCCCGGCCGCCGCGGCCAGCGTGATCGCCGCCGTGGCGGCCGCGATGCGCCGCTTGCCTCTGCGGACCGCCGTAGCGGCCCCACGCTCCTTGACTGTCATGACCGTTCCCCTCCGCAGTGACTCTCTGTCACTCACTACGGTCGGGGACCAGCCTGAGAGAAGTCTGTGAGGCGCCCATACGCCTCCCGAGAACTCTCTGAGAGGAATCTTAAATTGCTTGAGGCTTCAACAAGGCCCCGTCCCGGTGATCGCCGCTTACGCGGTGAGGCGTGCGATCGCCTCGTCGACCGTCAGTTCCTCGCGCTCGCCGGTCCTGCGGTCCTTCAGTTCCAGGACGCCCTCGGCGGAGCGGCGGCCCGCGACCAGGATCTTCGGTACGCCGATCAGCTCCGAGTCGGTGAACTTCACGCCCGGGGAGACCCCGGCGCGGTCGTCGACCAGGACGCGCAGGCCGGCCGCGCGCAGCTTCTCGGAGACGTCGAGGGCGAGTTCGGTCTGGAGGGCCTTGCCGGCGGCGACGACGTGCACGTCGGCCGGGGCGACCTCGGCGGGCCAGCACAGGCCCTTGTCGTCGGCGGTCTGCTCGGCGAGGGCGGCGACCGCGCGGGAGACGCCGATGCCGTAGGAGCCCATGGTCACGCGGACCGGCTTGCCGTGCTGACCGAGGACGTCGAGCTTGAGGGCGTCGGCGTACTTGCGGCCGAGCTGGAAGATGTGGCCGATCTCGATCGCGCGGTCGAGCTTGAGGCCGGTGCCGCACTTGGGGCAGGGGTCGCCCTCCTGCACGACCACGACGTCGACGTACTCGCCGACCTCGAAGTCACGGCCCGCCACGACGTTCTTGGCGTGCGTGCCCTCCTTGTTGGCGCCGGTGATCCACGAGGTGCCGGGGGCCACGCGGGGGTCGGCGATGTACGTGACCTTCTCGCCCAGGCCCTGCGGGCCGACGTAGCCGCGCACCAGGTCGGGACGGCCGGTGAAGTCCTCCGCCGTCACCAACTCCACTGCGGCGGGGGCGAAATGGGCCTCGACCTTGCCGAGGTCGACCTCGCGGTCGCCGGGCACTCCTGCGGCCACGATCTCGCCGTCGACCTTCACGAGGAGGTTCTTCAGCGTGGCGGAGGCCTCTACGCCGAGGTGGGCGGCGAGGGTCTCGATGGTGGGGGTGTCGGGGGTCGGGATCTCTTCGAGCGCGGGCACGCCGGCGGCGTCCACGGGCTTCAACTCGTATGTGATCGCTTCGGTGTTGGCGGCGAAGTCGCAGTTCGGGCAGTCGGCGAAGGTGTCCTCGCCGGCCTCGGCGGGGGCGAGGAACTCCTCCGACTTCGAGCCGCCCATCGCGCCCGCGGTGGCGGCGCAGATGCGGTAGTCGAGGCCCAGGCGCGCGAACACCTTCTGGTAGGCCTCGCGGTGCAGGGCGTAGGAGTGGGCGAGGCCCTCGTCCTCGGTGTCGAAGGAGTACGAGTCCTTCATCAGGAACTCACGGCCGCGCAGCACACCGGCCCGCGGGCGGGCCTCGTCGCGGTACTTGTTCTGGATCTGGTAGAGGATGACCGGCAGGTCCTTGTAGGAGGACGCCTGGTCCTTCACGATCAGCGTGAAGATCTCCTCGTGGGTGGGGCCGAGGAGGTAGTCGCCGCCCTTGCGGTCCTTGAGACGGAACAGCTCGGGGCCGTACTCGTCCCAGCGGCCGGTCGCCTCGTACGGCTCCCGGGGCAGGATCGCGGGGAGCAGCACCTCCTGGGCGCCGATCGCGTCCATCTCCTCACGCACGATCCGCTCGACGTTGGAGAGGACCTTCTTGCCCAGGGGCAGCCAGGACCAGATGCCGGCCGCGGTACGGCGGACGTAGCCGGCCCGCACGAGCAGCTTGTGACTGAGGACCTCGGCGTCCGCCGGGTCGTCGCGCAGCGTCTTCGCCATCAACTGGGACATGCGCTGGACCGGTGCGTTCGCCATGGTTCCTGTACTCCTGCCGGGAAAGGGTGATGGCTAGGAGGTTAGCCGGGCGTGCTGTGCCGGTGGAAATCGGTTAGGGCCTGTCCGGCGGATCAGGTCGCAGGAAAGAAACGGTGACTGACCAGCCCCGCGTCTGCGGCATGATCCGCCGGACAGGCCCTAACGGCGGCGCAGTGGCAGCGGGGCGCCCATCACCGCGTACGGCTTCGGTGCGCTGGGGAACAGGACCTGGCGGGCGAGGTCCTCGTAGCCGAGAGAGCGGTAGAGGCCCCGGGCCGGGCTGTCGGTGTCGATCGCCGAGAGGATCGAGCGGGGTTCGGTGGCCGCGTCCGTGATGGTGGTGATCAGGGAACGGCCCGCGCCGCGGTTCTGGTAGTGCGGGTGGACGTGCAGCTCGGTGATCACAAAGGAGTTGTCGAGCCAGTCGTCGTGGTCGCGGGCCCGGAGGTACGGCTCTACGACGGTGGACCACCAGTGGGTGCGGTTGTTGGGCATGCCGTAGACGAAGCCGACCAGTCGGCCCTCGGTGGTGGCGCCGAGGGCGCGGGCGCCGGGGTAGGTCATGTGGCGCAGGACGATCTGGCGTCTTACCGCCACCTCGTCCGGGCCCAGGCCGAATGCGAGGGCCTGTACGGCGAGGGCTTCGTCAACGTGGGCCGAGAGGTCCAGGGGGCCGATCACGACGTCTTGGGGGTGGCGGTGACCGTGACCGGGAAATCGCATGTGGGGAGAGTACAGGGGTGTGTCAGTTGTCTTTCGGGTGCCGGTCGTATGCGGCTGGTCGCGCCCACGCGGCGGAGCCGCACGTGTCACAGCCTCGCGCCCCTGAAAGCCTCTAGAACAGGACGCTCATGAACGCGCCGACCTCTTGGAAGCCCACCCTCAAGTACGCCCTTCTTGCCGGGGTGTTGAAGTCGTTCACGTAGAGGCTGACCATCGGGGAGACGTCCGCGAGCGCGTAGCGCAGGACCGCGGCCATCGCGGGGGCCGCCACGCCCATCCCCCTGTACTCCGGGGCCACCCAGACGCCCTGGATCTGGCAGGCCTTGGGCGTCGCGGCGCCGATCTCCGCTTTGAAGACGACCTTGCCGTACTCGTCGAGGCGGGCGAACGAGCGCCCTGAGCCCACGAGTTCGGCCACTCGGGCCTGGTAGAGCAGGCCACCGTCGCCGGCCAGCGGCGAGACGCCGACCTCCTCGGTGAACATCGCCACGCACGCCGGCATGATCGTGTCCATCTCGTCCTTGCGGATGCGGCGGACGTACGGGTCGGGGGCGATGTCGGTGGGCATGCGGTCGGCGACCATGAGGGGCTGGCGGGCGCGGACCTCGCGGGCCGGGCCCCAGCTCGGTTCGAGGAGGCGCCAGAGTTGGGCCGTCGCCTCGGCGGGGCCGACGATCGAGGAGCAGCGGCGGCCGGCCCTGCGGGCACGGTCGGCGAAGGCGCGGACGGCTCTGGGGGTCGCGCAGATCGGGACGAGGTTGGCGCCCGCGTAGCAGAGGGACGTCAGCATGCCGTCCTCGTACCAGCCCCACATCTCGCCACCGAGCCGCCAGGGGTCGAGGCCCGCGACCTGCACCCGCGAGGTCACGAAGGCGTTCGTGACCGGCTCGCGGTCGAGCACGGCGAGCGCGGCGTCCAGGTCGCTCGGTTCGAGCACCCGAGAGGTGGTCTGGGTCAACACGTGCGGGGCCTCACCCTAAGGTCTGCTGATCTCCGCACTGTACCTGCGGAAGCTGAGCGGTGCTTTGTGTTGCCGCTTGCTTCTCAGTGGGGGTGGGTCAGGTGGCCGTCTCTGGGGGCTGCCGCCCCCAGACCCCCGCTTTCGGCCTGGACGGCCTCGTCCTCAAACGCCGGACGGGCTGATTGCGCCGGCCTGTGCTGACCTGTGAAGCCCAAGACCCTGGCTTCGGCTCGGGAAGCCCCGGAACCTCGGCGAGCAAGACCCCCCGAGGCCTCGGCACCCCAGCATGTCCAGCCCCAAGACCTTTCAGCCCGCCGCAGGTCTTCAACCCGCGCCAGCCTCCTCGGCCCGGCACAGATCCTCAGTCCACGCCAGACCTCTCACCCGCCGCAGACTGCAGTCCACGCCAGACCGATCAGCCCGCCATGGTTCTACGGCCCGTGCCAGACCCCTCAGCCCGGCCACAGACCCTCAGCCCACGCCAGCTTCCCAGCCCGCCACAGACGTTCAACCCGCGCCAGATCCCTAGCCCCGCCACAAGCGTTCAACCCGCGCCAGACCCCTAGCCGCGCCCAAACACCTCGGCCCGCGACAGACCTTCAGCCCTCGCCCAGACCCTCAGTCCACGCCAGTCCGGCCCCTCAGCCCGCGACCGACACCGACGGCTCGCCGGAGGCGATGCCGTCCGCCTCCATCTGTTCGGCGATCTTCATCGCCTCCTCGATCAACGTCTCCACGATCTTCGACTCGGGGACGGTCTTGATGACCTCGCCCTTGACGAAGATCTGGCCCTTGCCGTTGCCGGAGGCGACGCCGAGGTCGGCTTCGCGGGCCTCGCCGGGGCCGTTCACTACGCAGCCCATGACGGCCACGCGGAGCGGGACCTCCATGCCCTCCAGGCCCGCCGTGACCTCCTCGGCCAGCTTGTAGACGTCGACCTGGGCGCGGCCGCAGGAGGGGCAGGAGACGATCTCCAGGCGGCGGGGCTTGAGGTTCAGGGACTCCAGGATCTGGTTGCCGACCTTGACCTCTTCGACCGGCGGGGCGGACAGGGAGACTCGGATCGTGTCGCCGATGCCCTGCGAGAGGAGGGCGCCGAAAGCCACCGCCGACTTGATCGTGCCCTGGAAGGCCGGGCCCGCCTCGGTGACGCCGAGGTGGAGCGGGTAGTCGCACTGGGCCGCGAGCTGGCGGTATGCCTCGACCATCACGACCGGGTCGTTGTGCTTGACCGAGATCTTGATGTCCTGGAAGCCGTGCTCCTCGAAGAGGGACGCCTCCCAGAGGGCGGACTCGGCCAGCGCCTCGGGGGTCGCCTTGCCGTACTTCTTCAGCAGTCGAGCGTCCAGCGAGCCCGCGTTCACGCCGATGCGGATCGGGGTGCCGTGGTCCTTCGCGGCCCGCGCGATCTCCTTGACCTTGTCGTCGAACTGCTTGATGTTGCCGGGGTTCACGCGGACCGCCGCGCAGCCGGCCTCGATCGCGGCGAACACGTACTTGGGCTGGAAGTGGATGTCCGCGATCACCGGGATCTGCGACTTGCGGGCGATGGTCGCGAGGGCGTCGGCGTCGTCCTGGGTGGGGCAGGCCACACGGACAATCTGGCAGCCGGACGCGGTCAACTCGGCGATCTGCTGGAGCGTGGAGCCGATGTCCGACGTTCGGGTCGTCGTCATGGACTGCACCGACACCGGCGCGTCGCCGCCGACCGCCACGGATCCGACCTGGATCTGCCGGCTCTTGCGACGCTCGGCGAGCCGGGTCGGAACGGACGGAATGCCGAGAGAAATCGCAGTCATCTGCTGTGCAACCCCAAGTCGTGGATCAAGGCCCCGGTCCCGGAACAGCGGGCTCCAGGCTTCGAGATTACGTCACCCGTGCGGGCCCGGGCACATCCCGGCCGTAAACCCACTCAATGGAGAGCGGCCCGGCACGCTGTGCTATCTGGGGGGCCTAGCCCCCCAGACCCCCCGCTATGCCGGGCCGCCACAAACTACGAATGGCTAGGCCGTGTCCGCAAAGTCCCGCCTGCTCCGCGACGCCCGGCACGCTCCCCCACTGCCTTAAGGGCGTGGGAGGTGCCCCCACTCGCCGCACCGGACGAAAGCCCACGTACAACCAGTACGAGGGCTTCCGCCCGGCACTCCCCCAGCCTCCGGCCGGGGGGACCCCCAGAGCACGCACCGGACGCCGCGGAGCCCGCCCTCCGGGCGGACGACGGGACTTTGCGGACACGGCCTAGGAGATTTTGACTGGGTTAACCACGTCCGCCACGAGGACGAGCAGGGTGAAGCAGACGAAGATCCCGGCCACCACATAGGCCACCGGCATCAGCTTCGCCACGTCGAACGGGCCCGGGTCCGGCCGCTTGAGCACCTTCGCCAGGTTCCGCCGCAGCGCCTCCCACAGCGCGCCCGCGACATGCCCGCCGTCGAGCGGGAGCAGCGGGAGCATGTTGAAGAGGAAGAGGGAGAGGTTGAAGCCGGCCACCAGCATCAGGGCCATGGCCAGTTGCTGGGTGGGCGGGATGTCCAGGGTGAAGATCTCGCCGCCTACGCGGGCCGCGCCGACCACGCCCATCGGGGAGTCGGCCTGGCGGGGGGCGCCGTCGAAGGCCGAATTCCACAGGGCCGGAATCTTGCCGGGGAGGGCCGCGATGGAGTCGACGGCCTCGCCCATGCGGTCTCCCATCCAGGTGACCGATTCACCGAAGTCCTGGCGGACGATGCCGGTGGCCGCGCTGAAGCCGAGGAAGCCGGCGGTGACGTACTGGCCCTGGACGATCTGGCCGCTGGAGTCCTTCTTGGCGACCTGGTTCGACGCGATCTTCGCGTGGAGAGTGAGGGCCTGGCCCTTGCGCTCTACGACGATCGGGACCGTCTTGCCGGGGGTGGCTCGGATCAGGTCGGAGAGCTTGTTCCAGTCGGTGGTCTTGACTCCGTTGAAGCTGACGATCTTGTCGCCGGCCTTCAGGCCCGCTGCCGCCGCCGGGGAGGCCGGGTCGGACTTCTTGCAGGTGTCGCGGTTCTGGCTCTGCGCGATGACGCACTCGGAGACCGAGCTGACCGTGTTGGTCTGCTGCGAGATGCCGAAGCCCATCAGGACGGTGAGGAAGAGCGCCACCGCGAGGATGAGGTTCATGAAGGGGCCCGCGAACATCACGATGACCCGTTTCCAGGGCTTGCGTGTGTAGAACAGGCGGGACTCGTCGCCGGGCTCCAGCTCCTCGAAGGCCGCCGAGCGGGCGTCCTCGATCATGCTGCGCCAGGGCGAGGTGGAGCGGGACTCGATCCTGCCGTCGGGTCCCGGCGGGAACATGCCGATCATGCGGATGTAGCCGCCGAACGGGATGGCCTTGAAGCCGTACTCGGTGTCGCCCTTCCGCCTGGACCAGATGGTCGGGCCGAAGCCGACCATGTACTGGGGCACCCGGATGCCGAAGAGCTTCGCCGTGGACAGATGCCCCAGCTCGTGCCAGGCGATCGAGACCAGCAGGCCGACCGCGAAGACGACTATGCCGAGGATCATCATCAGGGCTGTCATGCACGCGCCTCCGCGTTCGCCGTGGTCGTCTGCGCTGTCAGTTCGCGGGCCCGGGCGCGTGCCCAGGTCTCCGCTTCGAGGACGTCCGGCACGGTCAGGGAAGTTCCCGTGGCCGGTGTCCCGTGTTCCTCGACCACCCGTGTCACCGTCTCCATGATTCCGTTGAACGGCAGCGCGCCCGCGCGGAACGCCTCCACGCACTCCTCGTTCGCCGCATTGAACACCGCCGGGGCCGTGCCCGCGAGCTGTCCCACATGCCGGGCCAGGCCGACCGACGGGAACGCGTCGGTGTCGAGCGGGAAGAACTCCCACGTCGACGCCTTGCTCCAGTCGAACGCGGGCGCCGCGTCCGGGACCCGCTCGGGCCAGCCGAGCCCGATGGCGATCGGCCCGCGCATGTCGGGGGGCGTCGCCTGGGCGAGTGTCGAACCGTCCGTGAATTCCACCATCGAGTGGACATACGACTGCGGGTGCACGACCACCTCAATGCGATCGAAGGGAATGTCGTACAGCAGGTGCGCCTCGATCACCTCCAGACCCTTGTTCACCAGGGTTGCCGAGTTGATCGTGATCACCGGGCCCATCGCCCAGGTGGGGTGCGCGAGTGCCTCTTCCACGGTCACTCGCGCGAGGTCCGCCTTCGTACGGCCGCGGAAGGGGCCGCCGGACGCGGTGACGACGAGCTTGCGGACATCGGCGCGGGTACCGGCCGCGAGGGCCTGGAAGAGCGCCGCGTGCTCGGAGTCCACCGGGATGATCTGGCCCGGCTTGGCGAGCGCCTTCACCAGCGGGCCGCCGACGATGAGCGACTCCTTGTTGGCGAGCGCGAGGACGCGGCCCGCCTCCAGGGCGGCGAGGGTGGGCGCGAGTCCGATGGACCCCGTGATGCCGTTCAGCACGGTGTGGCAGTCGGAGGCGGCGAGTTGGGTGGCCGCGTCAGGACCGGCGAGGATCTCCGGGAGCGGCTCCCCCGCGCCGTACCGCGCGGCGAGCGCCTCGCGCAGTGCGGGTACGACGTCCTCGCGGGCGACCCCGACCGTCCGCACCCTGAGCTGGTACGCCTGCTCGGCGAGGAGTCCGACCCGGCCGCCGTTCGCGGACAGTGCGGTGACCTTGAAACGGTCCGGGTTGCGCAGCACCAGGTCGATGGCCTGGGTGCCGATGGACCCGGTGGACCCGAGGATCACCAGGGCCTTGGGACCGTCGCCCACGACGGGGTCGTAGACGAGATGTGGGTCGGCGAGGGGTGCTGGACTGTCGCTCATCCCTCCATTGTTGCCGCAACGGGTGCCCGGGCGGACAGCGGTTCCCTCGGGCGGGTGGCTTATCGGCTCTCGTCGGTGATTGAAGGGAAATCCCCCTTTGTGAATACGACGTGAAGGTCATGTGATAACACTTCAGTCCTGCGCCAGTGGACGACCGGCCAGTGGACGACATCCTGGGGGGATTCTCCATGCGGATACGCGCTGCCCTGCCCGCGCTCGCGGGCGCCGCGATACTCACCGGCACCTTGCTCAGCACCCCGGCCGAGGCCGCCGGCGGGGTCACCATCTACCACGTCTGGTTCGACAGCCCGGGCTCGGACAACCGGTCCAACACGAGCCTGAACGGCGAGTGGGTGCAGATCAAGAACACCAGCCGGTCGGCGATCTCGCTCAAGGGGTGGGTCCTGAAGGACGTCTCGAACCACCGGTACGTCTTCAAGAACATCAAGATCGGCGCCGGCAAGTACATCAAGGTGCACACGGGCAAGGGCTCGGACACCGCGTCGAACACGTACCAGGGCCGTGCCGCCTACGTCTGGAACAACACCAGCGACACGGCGACGCTGACCAGGTCGAGCGGCAGCAAGGTCGACACCTGCTCCTGGACGACGCGGGATCCGAGCGACAAGTACTGCTGATCCGGGCTCAGTTGACGGGTCGGTGGACGTTCTCCATCTTGCTGGGTCCGGGGGTCGCGTCGGCGATCCACGGGCCCTCGCCCGACGGGTCGACGATGCCCTCCTCCAGCCACGTGTACGCGCCACCGAGGACACCCTTGGCCACCTTGCGGTCGACGGTGTCGGTGTTGGTCCACAGGCGGCCGAAGAGTTCCTCGACGCGGATGCGGGACTGTTCGCAGAAGGCGTCGGCGAGTTGGTAGGCCTCGCGGCCGTGATCGCCCTGGGTGCGCAGGAGTTCGGCCCGTACGCAGACCGCGCTCATCGCGAAGAGTTCCGCGCCGATGTCGACGATCCGGCCCAGGAAACCCTGCTTGGTCTCCATGCGGCCCTGCCAGCGGGACATGGCGTAGAAGGTGGAACGGGCGAGTTTGCGGGCGTTGCGCTCGACATAGCGCAAGTGCCGGGAGAGGTCGATGCCGTGGCGGAACTCGCCGTAGGTGCCCGGGAGTTGGCCGCTGCCCGCGACCAGCTTCGGGAGCCACTTGGCGTAGAAGACGCCCGCGTTGGCGCCCGCTTTCGCCTTGTCCTGGAGGGACTTGTCCGGGTCGATGAGGTCGCCGGCGACCTTGAGGTGGGCGTCGACGGCCTCGCGGGCGATGAGGAGGTGCATGATCTCCGTCGAGCCCTCGAAGATGCGGTTGATACGGAGGTCGCGCAGGACCTGTTCGGCGGGGACCGCCTTCTCGCCGCGCGCCGCGAGCGACTCGGCCGTCTCGAAGCCTCGGCCGCCGCGGATCTGGACCAGTTCGTCGGCCATGAGCCAGCCCATCTCGGAGGAGAAGAGCTTGGCCAGCGCGCCCTCGATGCGGATGTCGTTGCGGTCCTCGTCCGCCATCTGCGAGGACAGGTCGAGTACGGCCTCCAGGGCGAAGGTCGTCGCCGCGATGAAGGAGATCTTCGCGCCCACCGCCTCGTGCTCGGCGATCGGCCTGCCCCACTGCTCACGCGCCGCCGACCACTCGCGGGCGATCTTCAGGCACCACTTGCCGGCGGCGACACAGGACGCGGGGAGGGAGAGGCGGCCCGTGTTGAGGGTGGTGAGGGCGATCTTGAGGCCCGCGCCCTCGGGGCCGATGCGGTTGGCGGCGGGGACCCGGACCTGGTGGAAGCGGGTGACGCCGTTCTCGATGCCGCGCAGACCCATGAAGGCGTTGCGGTTCTCGACGGTGATGCCGGGCGAGTCGGTCTCCACGACGAACGCGGTGATGCCGCCCTTGTGGCCCTCGCTCTTCGGCACCCGGGCCATCACGACCAGCAGGTCGGCGATCACGCCGTTGGTGGTCCAGAGCTTCACCCCGTCGAGGACGTAGGCGTCCCCGTCGGGCACCGCGCTGGTCGCCAGGCGTGCCGGGTCGGAGCCGACGTCCGGTTCGGTGAGCAGGAAGGCGCTGATGGCGGTGCGGGCGCAGCGGGGCAGGAACTCCGCCTTCTGCTCGTCCGTGCCGAACAGCTTCAGCGGCTGCGGTACGCCGATCGACTGGTGCGCCGAGAGCAGCACGCCGACCGCGGGGCAGGCGGAGCCCGCGAGGGCCAGCGCCTTGTTGTAGTACACCTGGGTGAGGCCGAGGCCGCCGTACTTGGTGTCGATCTTCATGCCGAGGGCGCCGATCTCCTTGAGGCCGCTGATGACCTCGTCGGGGATGCGTGCCTCACGTTCGATGCGGGCCGCGTCGATCTGGGTCTCGCAGAAGACGCGCAGCTTCGCGAGGAACTCCTCGCCACGCCGGGAGTCCTCGTCGGCCGGGAGGGGGTGCGGGTGGATCAGGTCGAGCCGGAAGCGGCCGAGGAACAGTTCCTTGGCGAAGCTGGGCTTGCGCCAGTCCTGTTCCCGGGCCGCCTCCGCCACCTGACGGGCTTCCCGCTCGGTGACGGTGGGCTTGCTGGATGGAGCGGACATGGGGCTCACCTCGCCGCGAATCGGGCCCTCGGACCATGCTGGTTACCGACGGGTGCTACCCGATCGTATGTACCCGATCCACCGCGAAGCAGCCACCCTTCGCGCGTCCGTTCAGCCGATGTCGACGGAGTACGCCTTCGTGTCAAGTCGGCCCGAGCCCTTGAAGATCTCGGTGCCGGACTCGATGCCGGAGAGGTACTTGTCGTTGCTCAGCAGCTTGCGCCGGACGAGGGCCTGGGTGAAGTCGTCGATGTTCAGGGTGGCCTTGGTGGTGTTGGCCCGCCGGACGAAGGAGTACACGTTCCAGCCGATGTTGCCCTGGTAGATGTCCCACATCGCGCCGTCGAGACTGACGCTGCCGTACTTGGTGCCGAGCGGGCCCGCGCCGCCCTGCCGGTTGAGCCAGATCATGATCTCGTCGGTGGGCTGGTCGGCCCAGTCGGCGGTGTTCTTGGAGTGCAGCCACAGGTCGTACGCGACGTCGAGCGTGCCGGGGCTGGAGCTGAGCGCGAACTCCCAGCTGGTCTTCACGCTCTTCCGGTCACCGACGCGGACCGGCAGCCCGGTGGCCGCCTTGTCGGCCTTCCAGCCCCAGTGCCAGCCGAGGACGGTACTCGCGAACGCCTTCACGTCGGCGTCGGTGCCCTTGCTGTTGTTGGCCCAGTTGAAGGACGTGCCCCACGAAATGGTGGACCCCGACTGGGAGTTGCCCCACACGCACTGGCTGCCGGTGGCCTTGTCGCGTCCCCACTGGTTGTTGTTGACGTAGTACTTGCCGAGCGTGACGGTGTCGTCCGCCGTGCACTTCTCGCTCGACTCACCCGCCTGGGCGACGGTGACACCGGCGAGTGCCGTGAGAGCCACCGCCGTGGCGACCAGCGTCTTCCGCTTCTTGGACAGGCGTGGTCTGCGGTGTTGCATCGGGGGTCCTTCCGGGGGACGGTTCGTCTACGACCTCTCAGTGGCCGCCGACCCGCCCGGAGGTTGCCTCCCCCACCCGGAGAAACTCTCGGAGCCCGGTGTTTCCAGAAAGTGTCGAAGCGCTTCGACAACCTATGGACACCCACACCGCCTGAAGCTAATGTCGAACCACCCTCACCCGCCCTTGTCAGCAACGCGCACTGTCGAAGCGCTTCACAAAGCTTGGAGAGCTGGATGGTCACCCTCGCCGAGGTCGCCCAGCACGCCGGAGTCTCGGCGAGCACGGTGAGCTATGTCCTCAGCGGCAAGCGGTCCATCTCCGGAGCCACCCGGCAGCGGGTCGAGCAGAGCATCCGCGAGCTGGGCTACCACCCGAACGCGGGCGCCCGCGCCTTGGCCAGCAGCCGGTCGAACATCATCGCGCTGATGGTGCCGCTGCGCACGGACATGTACGTGCCGGTGATGATGGAGATCGCCATCGCCGTGGCGACCACCGCACGCCTGCACGGCTACGACGTGCTGCTGCTCACCGGCGAGGAGGGTCCCGACGCGGTCCGCCGGGTCACCGGCAGCGGGCTCGCCGACGCGATGATCCTGATGGACGTCGAACTCGACGACGAGCGGCTGCCGTTGCTGCGCGGCACCGACCAGCCCTCCGTGCTGATCGGCCTCCCCGCCGACACCACCGGGCTGACCTGTGTCGACCTCGACTTCGGGGCGACCGGCGCGCTGTGCGTCGAGCACCTCGCCAAGCTCGGCCACCACGACATCGCTGTCATCGGCGAGGCCCCCGCGGTCTACGAGCGGCACACCGGTTTCGCCGAGCGCACCCTCGACGGACTCCGGTCCCGGGCACGGGAGTTGGGCCTGCGCGTGCTGCACCGGCCGTGCGAGGGCGGGTACGACGCGATGACGACGACCCTGGCCCGGATCTTCGACGAACGCCCCGGCACCACGGGCTTCGTCGTGCAGAACGAGTCGGCGGTCGAGCCGCTGCTCGCCCTGCTGCGCCAGCAGGGCCGGGCCGTGCCGGAGGACGTGTCGGTGGTCGCGGTCTGCCCCGATCAGGTCGCCACCCAGGCCTCGGTGCGGCTGACGTCCGTCGCCATCCCCGCGCAGGAGATGGGCCGTTACGCCGTGGAGCACCTGGTGGCCAAGCTGGATGGCCGCGGCAGCGACGAAGTCGTGCTGATCACACCGGAGTTGACGATGCGGGCGAGTACGGGGCCGGCGCCGTCAGCTTCTTGACCAGCCACGCTCCACGTGTTTGTGCGGTTACCCCCTGTCTGCTTTCCTCCAGGAGCACTCCTCGTGAATCAGCCTGCCGAAATCCAGTCCGAGGTCAGCCTCGCGCAGTCCTCCCCCACCATCGGAACGTTCCGTGAGAGGGATGGCGCGCTGGAGTGGAGCGGACGCCAGGAGACCGTACGGATCGAGCCCTGGGGTCCGGACGCGGTCCGGGTACGAACCCGACTCGGCGGACCGGTCCTCGCCGGGCTCCCCGGTGCCCTTCTCGACGAACCCCCCGCCGCGGACGGCTCGATCAAGATCGGCGACGGTGAAGCACAGCTGACCGTGGGCGGGTTGACCGTCGAGGTCGACGCCGAGGGCCTGATCCGCTTCCTGCGCACCGACGACTCCAGCGAACTCCTCGCCGAGGCCCGCGCCCACTTCTGGTGGCCCGGCTCGCGCCTCTACACGGCGGTCGGCAACGGCCACCACCGCCTGGAGCAGCGCTTCGCCGCGTACGAGAACGAGAAGCTGTACGGCCTCGGCCAGCACCAGCACGGCAAGCTGGACCAGAAGGGGCTGGTGCTCGACCTGGTCCAGCGCAACGCCGAGGTGGGCATCCCGGTGCTCGTCTCCAGCCGCGGCTACACCCTGCTGTGGAACAACCCGGCGATCGGCCGCGTGGAGCTGGCCGGCAACGGCACGCGCTGGGTCGCCGACTCGGCCCGGCAGATCGACTACTGGATCACCGCGGGCGACCCGGCCGACGGCCAGCGCCGCTACAGCGCGGTGACGGGCCGTACGCCGATGCTCCCCACGTGGGCGGCGGGCTTCTGGCAGTGCAAGCTGCGCTACCGCACCCAGGCCGAACTCCTGGCCGTGGCACGGGAGTACAAGCGCCGCGGACTCCCCCTCTCCGCGATCGTCTGCGACTTCTTCCACTGGACACACCTCGGCGACTGGAAGTTCGACCCGGCCGAGTGGCCCGACCCGGCGGCCATGGTCCGCGAACTGGACGAGCTGGGCGTGAAGTTGGTGGTGAGCGTCTGGCCGTCGGTGTCACCCCTCAGCGAGAACCACGGCGTACTGGAACAGCGCGGCTACCTCATCGGCACCCAGTACGGCCCGATGGCCCACGCCGACTGGCCGGACAAGGGGGTCGCGTCGACGGTCCAGGTGGCCTTCTACGACGCCACGAACCCCGAGGCCCGTGACTTCCTGTGGTCGAAGATCCGCGACAACTACCTTGTGCCGTACGGCATCACGGCCTTCTGGCTCGACGCCTGCGAGCCCGAGCTGAAGCCGGGCTTCCAGGAGAACCTGCGCTACTGGGCGGGCCCGGGCCTGGAGGTCGGCAACATCTACCCGGCCGAGAACTCCCGTACGTTCGCGGAGGGGTTGCGCGCCGAGGGCGTCGGTGACGACGAGGTCATCACCCTCAACCGCTCGGCGTGGGCGGGCAGTCAGCGCCATGGCGCGGCGCTCTGGTCGGGTGACATCGGCACCGACTTCCCGACTCTGCGCCGCCAGATCGCCGCGGGCCTCAACACCGCGCTGTCCGGCATCCCTTGGTGGAACACGGACATCGGCGGCTTCCACGGCGGCGACCCGGACGACCCGGCGTACCAGGAGGTCATGGTCCGCTGGTTCCAGTTCGGCGCGCTGTCCCCGCTGATGCGCCTGCACGGCTTCCGCGACCCGGGCATGCCGCTCGGCCCCGACATGACCGGCGGCCCCAACGAGGTCTGGTCGTACGGCGATCGGGCCCTGCCGATCCTGGAGAAGTACCTGCGGCTGCGCGAACGCCTGAAGCCGTACGTGCTGGACGTGATGCGCGCCGCGCACGAGGAGGGGCTGCCGGTGATGCGCCCGCTGTTCCTCGAATTCCCGGCGGACCCGGCGACCTGGTCGGTCGCCGACGCGTATCTCTTCGGCCCGGACCTGCTGGTCGCACCGGTGCTGACGGCGGGCGCCACGGTCCGTACGGCGTATCTCCCGGCGGGCGCGCGGTGGACGGACGCGTGGACGGGCGAGACGTATGAGGGCGGTACGGCGGTCACGGTCGACGCGCCGCTGGACCGGATTCCGCTGTTCCTGCGGGACGGGGCGACGCTGCCGGTGGCGGAGTAGGGGGCAGGGCGCCCGTGACGGGGGCGGGCGCCCGGGCCGTGACGCTTCCGTTGTGCGGAACTGTGGGCTCCGTCACAGCCGTACCGATCTTGTTCTGCTGGACTCCTCCGATGGTGTTACGCAAGCTCGCCTTTGCCGCGGGCCTCGCCGCGTTCGCCCTGTATCTCTGGGGTCTGCTCTGCGTCCTGGGCGCGATCCTCCAGGCCGAGGACGGCGGCGCCAACTCCTCGCCGATACTGCCCTGTCGCACGACCGACGGGCAGGAGGGCGGACCGGAGGACCCTGGAGCCGCCCACGTCGTGGACTACTCCGTGGACTTCGTCCCGCTCAGGTTCGACTGCGAGATGACGGGCGGAGGCAGCTACGTCACCAACACCGTTCCCGGGTACGTCAATCCGGCGGTGTTCGGCCTCGTGCTGACCGCGCTCGGCTGCTGGGTCGCGGCGCTCGTCGTGGCACCGCCCGGCCCTCGCGGAGTACGGGGACCGGGCGGCTGAACGGAGTACCGGACTGCCGGGGTGGGTCAACTACTGGTGACACTCTCGCTGTTGGTGGTGAAGTCGAGCCCGCCGGACGAGGACGTGATCTCGAACCCGAACTGCAGGTCCCCGATGGTCACGTTGCCGAACCAGCCCTTGGTGTCCTTGATCCACTTGAGGATCGGCAGGATGTCGACCGTTCCGGAGGTCGAGTTGGAGGTGCGCAGGAACGAGAACACGTCGTTGGCACCGTTGTTGCCCTTGTAGACGGTCCAGGTCGAACCGCCCAGCGTGAGGGTGCCCTGCGAGGTGCCGAGGGCGCCGACGGCTCCGGTCTTGTTGACCCAGAGCATGATCTCGTAGTCGTAGTTGGTGTCCCAGATGTCGTACGACGTGTTGTACGAACCGGACGACGGGACCGTGACGTTGTAGCTGCTCTTGAGCGAACCGAGCGAGGTGATCGACTTGTTGATCACCTTCTTGGCGTTGGGGTAGGACTTGATGCCGCCGGTGTTGGGGTGGTTGGCGTTGAGGCCCCAGTTAGTACCGGAGTTGGCCCAGATGCACTGGCTGCCGGCGCCGGAGCCCCAGATGTTGTTGTAGAGCGTGTAGCCGTTCAGGGTCGTGGTGCCCCACTGGTCGCAGGAGCTCCAGACGGCGGCGGAGGCCGGGGCCGAGGCGAGTGCGACGGTGGCGCCGAGCGCGAGTGCGGGGGCGAGAACGGCCGTGAGTACGCGGCCCAGCTTGCGTGTTGCCATGGTGTCCCTTCCATGGGTGGGGGGAGGTGCGAGTGGTTACCGCGCCCCCAGGGTGAGGACGCGGTCTTCTCCGGCCACGAGGTCGAGCGGCTCCGTGCCGGAGGAAGTCCGGAGTTCGACGCGGTGAGTTCGGGACGGCCGGATCAGCGCTGTGGCGGAGTGGGGCGTCCAGCTCAGATCGACCTCCGCCCCGAACCTCGTGCGTACGCCGGTGAGTTGACCGTGCGGATACGCCGCCGGCAGCGCGGGCAGCAGGACCAGCCGGTCCGGGGTCGACTGCACGAGCGCCTCGACGAGCACGCCGGGCAGGGTGTGCGCGGCGTCCGCGTTGTAGACGTCGCGGTTCGGGTAGTGGGCGCTCATCAGCGAGGCGTGGAAGAAGTCGCCGTCGAGGACCTGCCCGAGGGCGTGCGCGACCCGTTCACCGTCCCGGAGCCGGGCCGCGACGAGTGCGTGGTGGAGGTGCCCGTGCGCGGAGTCGTTCTCGGCGCCCCGGAGTTGGAGCGCGCGGTGCGCGGCGGCGGCGAGCTGCGGGGTGTCGTACGGGTTGATCTCGTCGAGCGGCCAGACACCGTAGAGATGGCTGAGGTGACGGTGGTCGTAGGTGTCGTCGAGGCCCGGCCAGGCCCATTCGGCAAGCGCGCCTTCGGAGTTGACCCGGTGCGGGGGCAGCCGGTCGGCGAGCGCGCACCAGCGGAGGGCCTCGGGCGTGCCCGGGTGGTAGGCGGCGGCCGTGTGGAGTGCGTGCCGGGCGGCGGAGAGATCCATCGCCGCGTTGATCGCGCCCCAGCCGGCGTTGGCGTTCGCGGGGCGGTTCTCGGGCGAGTAGGAGGGGACGACGACCAGTTGGCCGGCGTGGCCGGTGCCGGGTCCGGTCGCGTCGGTTTGTTCAGCCGTGAGGAAGTCCTCGTAGAACAGGGCGACTTCGGCCAGTACGGCGGCGGTACGCGGATCGCGTGCGCCGCGCGTCTCGTCGTGGTCGACGAGCGGCTTGAGCAGCCAGTCGGCGCCTGCGGTCCACAGGTGCAGCGGGTACTCACGGCTGAAGTGGTACGACAGCCCGGACTCCCCGTCGCTGTGCGCGGGCGCGACGACACCCCGGGCGCCGAAGACGGCGCGGGCGTTCTCCCGCCAGTCGCCGAGCTGACGGTGGATCAAGGAGGCGAGGGCGTCGGTGACTTCGGGGAGTGCGGCGCTCGCGGCGGAGGCGGTCTGGAGGTTGAGGTTCGCGTCGTTGGTGAACGCCCCCGACCAGGCCGTGTTCCAGTCGCCGGTCCACAGTCCCGTGAGCCGGGGCGGCAACAGTCCGCTGGAGGAGAGCAGGTGGTACCGGCCGGCCGCGAAGAGCCGTTCGAGGAGTGCAGGGCTGTGGGTCCGCTTCAGCAACTCACTCCCGGGGAGGACGCGTTCGGCGTCGTCGGCGTGGAGATCGAGGGTGACGCGGGCGTAAGTCGTGCGATGGAGGGCGAGGTGCCGGTCGAGGAGGGCGCCGTAGGACTCCCCCTCGTCGATCAGTTCCCGCAGGGCCCAGGTCTCTTCTACGACGTCCAGCTCGCCGGTATGGCGTCGGACTCGGGTGAGGAGGAGGACCTCGTTGGCCTCGGCGATCCGAACTCCTCCCGAGGTGAGCCGTGTTGTGCCGCCGGTGACCACTGCGAGGGTGACTCCGGTGTACGCGCGATCGCTGTCGGGATAGCGGACGCGGAGGGTGAGAACGGCGCCGTCGGAGGTGAGGAGCGTGCCGTGGCCGACGCCCAACCCTGTTGGCGCACCCGGGAGTTGGTGGTCCTGGGCGAGGTCGAGGGTGAGGTCGGGGGCGGTGATGTGCTGGACGATCACGTCGTCGGCTCGGGAGACGAAGACGCGGCTGCGCCACTCGTCGCAGCGGGCGGCGACCTCGCCGGTGGTGAAGTCGACGGTACGGCGGTAGTCGCGCCCGGCCGTGCCGGACGGTCTGCGCAGCCGTAGCTGGAAGGCCGGGTGGAAGGGCTGCACCCACTGGAGCGGGCGGTCGTCCGTGAACTCCTCGGCTGCGGCGAGGTCACCGGCGAGCAACCGGGCCTGGAGCGCGGGGAGTTCGGCCGCGAGGTGGGGCGGCCTGGCGTGTTCGGCGCCGTTCGGGCGGACGAGGGTGTGGTGGGTGACGATGACGCGGTCGTCGTTCGGATCACCGAACACGAGGACGCCGTGGTGGCCGTTGCCGCTGAGGAAAGCGTCCTCCCAGCGGGTGGCGGGGAGGGGTTCCCAGGTGGCGTGTGC
>NZ_JBXVPZ010000125.1:0-22135 GCF_057961495.1 Streptomyces sp. P5F9
CCCAAGGCTTCGGCCCGCCCCTCGCCTTCGTAGCCTCTGCACCTCAGCCATCCCCGCCCACCGGACCCATGACCAGCCGGACCACGCCCCGCCGCAAGGTCCGCATCCTGATGGCCGCCGCTGTCGTAGCCGCCGTCCTCGCCGGTGCCGGAGTGGTCGTCGCCCGCATGGCCGACTCCGGGGACACCACGGTCACTTCGCAACCCAGCGACTCACCGCCGGCCGGTGCCGGCGGCGGTGCCGGCCCCGCCTCGCCCACCGGACGTACGGACGCCCACCGCTCGGCCGACGCCAAGCCCACCGGGCAGGGCGATGACGAGACCCAGGCGCCGACGCAGCGGCACACCGGCAAGGGGAAGAGCACGGCGGCGGGGCAGGCTCCCACCGTCGCCCCGAGCAAGTCCACGTCCTCCGGCGGTGGAAGCACCGGTGGCAGCGCCCCCACGACGGGCGGAGCCGGCCCCAGCCCCGTCTCCGCCTGCCAGTCCATCGGCGGCGGCAAGTACAACTGCCAGGTGTGGCGCAGCGCCAAGTCCTACACCGCGTCCGGCACCGAAGTCGGTGTCCTCGGCGCGGGTACCAACTATTTCTTCTGCCAGGAGAACCTGGGCCGCCGCGAGACGTACGGCCAGTGGACCAACACCTGGTGGGCGAAGACGGACGACGACAGCGGCAACACCAACGTCTATGTCAGCGACGTCTACCTCAAGGGTGGGGACAACGACGAGCCGGTGCCGGGGTTGCCGGTCTGTTGAAGTCCCCGTCGCGGGACTCGGAAGTCCCGGAATCGACCGCATGAGGTGACGATGGTGGACAACGTCCCGTCCGCGGACGCGGATCAGGGGAAGCAAGGCACCCTCGTGGTGTCCAGGGCACCGGACGGTGGCCGTGATCGGTTCCGGCGCTACAAGGTGTTCGTCGACGACACCCAGGTCGGCCTGATCGGCCGCTGCGCCCCCGGTGGTGAGCCGTCCGAGGCGGTGAGCGCCGTGACCGTGGGCACAGCCGACTGCATCGCGCTCCAGCGGACCGACGAGCCGATGGAGGCGGCCAGGGCTCCTCGGAACGGAGCGACCCGTTTCCCCCTGGCGACCGCGCTGGGTTTCCTCGGTGGCTGCTTCGTCCTCATCGGGGCCTGGATCCGGCACTGGGCCGGCTGAAGTACTCGGCCCCGCCGACGCGACCTCAGGCACGCGATCCCCGCGACACGCACGCGATCCCAACGACGTGCACGAGGTGCGCAGTCGCCGCTCACCGTTCCAGGCCCGACGCCGTCACCAGCCCCTCCTCCCGGAACAGCCTCGTACCCCGCTCGCACAACTCCCGGTCGGCCCGCGCCCGTTCGCAGAACTCCTCCGGTGTCCGCCCGAACAACGCCCTCAACGCCACCGAGCTACCCAGTAGTTGGGTGAGCAGCGCCCGCTCGCCCGGATGCCGGCGCGGCACACCCGTGCCGTCATGCAGGACGCCGTGCCGGTTGACGTAGACGTACACGCCCCGCAACAACTCGCCTGAGCCCAGCTCGATATGGCACTCGGACTCGGGCAACCGCGTCCGGTCGTACGCCCTCTCACTCGCGTCCACCACCGCGAGCTGCCGCGCGTCGAACCACGTCACGAACAACTCCCGTACGACACCGGGCGCGTGGACCGGCGATGCCGACACATACCCCACGCGGCTCACATGCGCGGACACACCGACGTCCACACCCGTGACCCGTACCTTCAGCATCGGGACGGGAGACGTGATCCCGAACTCGGCCATCTTGTGCCGGAGTTGGCCGGGGCAGGCGTTGGAGCCGATAGCGAGGACCGGGGTGCGGTTCGCGTGCGGAAGGTGGTCGTCGAGGGGCAACAGGCGGTCGCCGACCAGGAGTCCGGACTCCTTGGGCCACGTACCCGGGTAGCTGAGGGGATCCTCGCGCGGCGCCCCAGCCAGCCCCAGCGCCTCCAACGTACGGTCGCCCACAGGGTGGTTCACCCGCCGCTCAGTCCGACGGCGGCAGCTCGCCCGAGCCCCGGGTGATCAGCCTCGTCGGCAACTCGATCCGCTCCGGCGCGATCAGCGTGCCGTCCAGCTGGCGGAAGAGGCGGTCCGCGGCCGTGCGGCCGAGCGTCGCCGCGTCCTGCGCGACGACCGTCACCCCCGGCTGGAGCAGATCGGCGAGTTCGAAGTCGTCGAAGCCCACGAGGGCGATCCGGCGGGACTGTTCGGCGAGGACCCGGACGACGGTGACCGTCACGCGGTTGTTGCCGGCGAAGATCGCGGTGACGGGGGAGGGGCCGGTCAGCATCTCCTCGGCGGCCCGGCGTACCCGGACCGGGTCGGTCACGCCGAGGGACATCCAGGCGTCCTCGACCGGTATCCCCGCGTCCTCCATGGCGGCCCGGTAGCCACGCAGTCGCTCGGCGGCCGTGTGGATGCGGGGCATGTCGCCGATGAAGCCGATGCGCCGGTGGCCGTGGGAGATGAGGTGGGTGACGCCGTCGCGTGCGCCGCCGTAGCTGTCCGACAGGACGACGTCGGCGTCGATCTTCCCGGCCGGGCGGTCCACGAACACGGTCGCGACGCCCGCCTTGATCTCCGGCTCCAGATAGCGGTGGTCGTCCCCGGCCGGGATCACCACCAGACCGTCCACGCGCCGGGCGCACAGCGCGAGCACCAACTCCTGCTCGCGGTCCGGGTCCTCGGCGCTGGAACCGTTGATGAGCAGGGCACCATGGGCGCGGGCGACCTCTTCGACGGCGCGGCTGAGGGGGCCGTAGAACGGGTCGGCGAGGTCCTCCAGGACGAGGCCGATGCTGGCCGTGCTGCCCTTGCGCAGGACGCGGGCGCTGTCGTTGCGACGGAAGCCGAGGGCGTCGATGGCCTCCTGGACCCGGCGCTCGGTGTCCGGGGTGACGCCCGGTTCGCCGTTGACCACGCGCGACACCGTTTTCAGGCCCACACCGGCGCGTGCGGCCACGTCTTTCATGGTCGGACGGTTGCCGTAGCGGTTCTCGGGGCGGCGGGCGGTCTCTGGCACGATGCGCTGTCCTGTCCTGTTGTCCACGGGGGATGCACAGGCCCATGGGTTTGTATGAGGATGTGGCGTCGAGCATAGAGCCTGGACAACGTTGTCATATGCGAGAGAGACTGTCCACCGAATATCTCCGGCCTGCGCCCCCACCGCGAGACCGGCCCAACTCACCTTCTGGTGGTTCTCATGTTTGACGGGGAGATCTGACACTGATGCACACCGACCTCGTGGCCGCGCTCGACATCGGCGGCACCAAGATCGCCGGGGCGCTGGTGGACGGCCACGGCAAGATCCTGGTGCGAGCACAGCGCCCGACGCCCTCGCAGGACGACGGCGACACCGTGATGCGAGCCGTGGAGGAGGTGCTCGCGGAGCTCACCGCGTCGCCCTCGTGGTCCCGCGCGAGCGCCCTCGGCATCGGCAGCGCGGGTCCCGTGGACGCCTCCGCCGGCACCGTGAGCCCGGTCAACGTGCCCGGCTGGCGCGACTATCCGCTGGTCGAGCGGGTGCGCGCGGCGACCGGTGACCTGCCCGTCGCGCTGATCGGCGACGGCGTGGCGATCACGGCGGCCGAGCACTGGCAGGGCGCCGCGCGCGGGCACGCCAACGCGCTGTGCATGGTCGTCTCCACGGGAGTCGGCGGCGGCCTCGTCCTCAACGGGCAGCTGCATCCCGGGCCGACCGGCAACGCGGGCCATATCGGCCACATCAGCGTGGACCTGGACGGCGACGCCTGCCCGTGCGGCTCGCGCGGCTGCGTCGAGCGGATCGCCAGCGGTCCCAACATCGCCCGGCGGGCGGTCGAGGGCGGCTGGCGGCCGGGTCCCGACGGCGATGCCTCCGCCGCCGCGGTGGCCGCCGCCGCCCGTGCCGGCGACCCGATCGCCGTGGCCTCCTTCGAGCGGGCCGCGCAGGCCCTCGCCGCAGGTATCGCGGCCACCGCGACCCTCGTCGAGATCGACATCGCCGTGATCGGCGGGGGAGTCGGCAAGGCGGGCGACGTGCTCTTCACGCCGCTGCGCAAGGCGCTGAGCGACTACGCGACGCTGTCCTTCGTGCGGCGGCTGACGGTGACGCCGGCTCAGATGGGCACGGACGCCGGGCTGGTGGGAGCGGCCGCGGCCGCACTCGCCGGGCAGGCGAGCACGACCGCGGCCGGGGTGTGAGCGACCGACCGACCGGCCGAAACGTTCGTTCAGCGGCCTATGCCCTTGTTCCGTACGGGAGTTGTGCGTCGTTCGGCACCTGAAGTGCGAAGTGCCGTGTTCAGCACGTGAGTTGAGCGTCCGCCCAGTCCGCGTGGTCCGAGTCGATCCCGTCGCCGCCGTCGGTGACGACGAGTCGGACCACCTGGGCGCCGGTCACGTCCGCCGTGACCGGCTGGGCGGGCATCGCGTTGGTGAGGACGCCGGTCGAGGCGACCTTCGTGCCGTCCGCCCAGATCTCGAAGGCGACGGTCCCGTTGGCCCCCTTCTCGTCGTCCACACCGACGTCCGCGGTGACCTTCTCGCACGTCTTCCCGGTGTAGTACTCCACCGCGCTCTCGGCGTGCACACCGAGTCCCTTGGCGTACGCCACTCCACCGAGAGTGATCGGATTACCGTCCCCTCCCGCGCTCTCCCCGTTGCTGGTGTTGCGCTCAACGGGCCCCCATCCATTGGCCGTTGACATCCAGGGAAGGTCACCGAGGTACGAGGTGCCCGCAGGCGGAGCGACCACCACGGACGCGGTGAACGGCAGCGTGCTGGTGACCCGGCCACCGGCCGGCGAGCGGTAACTCGCCTTGAGCGTCAGGTCGTAGGACCCCGTCGGCGTCCCCGCGGGAGCGGTGACCGTCCACCTCGTTCGCAGCGACGTGCCGGTCGGTACGGCCCTCGCGGTCGTCGACGACGTGGCCCGCACCTTCCAGCCCGCGGGCCCGGTCAGGCTCACCGAGACGCGCTCGGCGGTCGTACGGCCCAGGTCGGTGACCGTCGTCGTGAGCGGGGTCGGAGTGGCCGCCTGGACCAACGGGGCGCTGTCCAGGCCGAGTTCGACGGCGGGCGGGTTCTTGAGCGCGTGCCGGTCGGCGGAGACCCGTACGAGGACCGTGCCGTGGGCCGGGACGGTCGCGGAGATCGCGCCCGCGGTGTTGTAGCTCCTGTGCTGCCACAGGTCGCGCAGGGTGTACGCGTGGGCGTTCGGGAGGCCTACGGCCGCCGCGGTCGTGGCGATGCGCTGGGCGCTGCCGGTCTCGTTGAAGAGCGCGACCGTACGGCTGCCGTCCTTCATCTCCTTGGCGACGACCCAGCGTCCGCCCTCGGACGTGACAACGTTGCCCTGCTTGCCCAGCGGGTCCTGGTCGACCGCGATGACCTCCTTGTTGTCGAGGATGTCGAAGGTCGCGGGGGTCGCCGTGCGCAGGTCCGAGCCGATGAGGAGGGGCGCGGCCATGATCGACCACATCGAGAAGTGCGAGCGGTACTCGGTGTCCGTCATGCCGCCGTTGCCGACCTCCAGCATGTCGGGGTCGTTCCAGTGCCCGGGGTCGGCGTACGGAGCAAGGGGCAGGTTCTGCTTGAGGATCGACAGCATCGAGCCCCAGTTGTCGCTGATGTCACCGGTCGTGCGCCACAGGTGTCCGACGTCCGCGGCCCACTCCCAGGGCTTGTTCTCGCCCCACTCGCAGATGCTGAAGACGATCGGGCGGCCGGTCGCCTTCAGGGCGTCGCGCATGGTGGTGTAGCGCACTTTGGCGTCCACGCCTTGGTTGTTGCAGTTGTCGTACTTGAGATAGTCCACGCCCCAGTCGGCGAACTGCTGTGCGTCGCTGTACTCGTGGCCCAGACCGCCCGGGAATCCGGCGTCGTTGCACGTCTTCGTGCCGGCGCTGGTGTAGATGCCGAGCTTGAGCCCCTTGGAGTGCACGTAGTCCGCGACGGCCTTGATGCCGTGCGGGAAGCGAACTGGGTCGGGGACGAGCTTGCCGTCGGCGTCACGGGACGGCAGGGCCCAGCAGTCGTCGAGGTTGACGTACTGGTAACCGGCCGCCTTGAGGCCCTTGCTGACGAAGATGTCCGCGATGCCCTCGACCATCGACTCGTTGAACTCGGCTCTGCAGTGGGTGGAGTTCCAGTTGTTGAAACCCATCGGAGGGGTGAGCGCCTGACCGTCGGCCAGGGCGGGGGAGGCGGGGTCCTGCGAGGGAGCGGCCACGGCCGGCGCGGCGAGGCCGGCCGTGCACAACAGGCTTGCGGCGAGCGCTCCGACCACTCTTCGGCGGGTCGTGCGGGTGTGAGGGTGACGCGTCATTACGTTCCTCCGGACTCGCGAAAGACGGGATCACTTCCTGTGCATGTCATGTGCGCGATTACGTTAGGACGTGTCGGACTCTGTTGGAAGGGTTGGGTATTGGCTGTTCGGTATTTTGCTGAACTAGTTTTGAACACGTTCAACTTTCTGCGCTAGGCTCACTCCTGACAGAAGGGGGAGCCCGGTGAAGATCGTCATTCCCGGTGGCACGGGACAGGTGGGCGCGATCCTGGACCGCGCCCTGACCGAGGCCGGTCACGAGGTCGTCGTCCTGACCCGGCGGCCGAGGCGCGACCGCGAGGTGTGGTGGGACGGCGAGAACCCGGGCTCCTGGGCCCGGGAGATCGACGGCAGCGACGTCGTGATCAACCTGGCGGGCCGCAGCGTCAGTTGCCGCTACACCTCCGCCAACCTCAAGGCCATGATGGACTCGCGCGTGCACTCCACCCGGGTCGTCGGCGAGGCCGTCGCGGCCGCCGCGAACCCGCCACGCGTCTGGCTGCAGATGAGCACCGCCACCGTCTACGCCCACCGCTACGACGCCCCCAACGACGAGGCCACCGGCGTGATCGGCGGCGCCGAACCCGACGTACCCGACTACTGGTCGTACAGCGTCGAGATCGCCAAGAACTGGGAACGCGAGCAGGAGCGCGCCGACACCCCGCACACCCGCAAGGTCGCCCTGCGCGCCGCCATGGTGATGAGCCCCGACCGGGGCGGCGTCTTCGGCGTCCTGTCGGGGCTGGTCCGGCTCGGGCTCGGCGGTCCGGTCGCGGGCGGTGCCCAGTACGTCTCCTGGATCCACGACCAGGACTTCGTCCGCGCGGTCGAGTTCCTGATCGACCGGGACGACATCGCCGGACCGGTGAACCTGGCCGCCCCCGGACCGCTCCCGCAGCGCGCCTTCATGCGCGTCCTGCGCGCCGCCCGGGGAGTCCCCGTCGGGCTGCCCGCCACGAAGTGGATGGCGGAACTGGGCGCCCTCGCGCTGCGCTCGGACACCGAACTCCTGCTGAAGAGCCGGCGGGTCGTATCGGGACGGCTGCTGGCGGAGGGGTTCACCTTCGACCATCCGCAGTGGCCCGAGGCGGCCGTGGACCTGGTGCGGCGGGCACGTGGCGGGGCGGGTTCCATCCGGCGGGCCGTCCGGGCGTGACCCCGGCGCGCTTCGTCAGTTGAACGGGGCATGAAGAAGCGCAGCATGCTGGCCATCGCCTCCCTCGCCACCGGTTTCGTCGTCGCCGCGATCTCCCCGTCGCACTCCCACGACCACGACGTACTCGGCGATCTGAACGTCAAGGACACTGTGGGTTCCGTGGATCACCTCGTCAGCGACGGCAGCTTCGCCGTCGACGAGGGTGCCCTCGGAGAGAACAGCTGATAGCGGTCGAAAGCGTACGGCGCCGGTGCCTCGTCGGAGGGGGCACCGGCGCCGTCGTATGTGGGCTCTCAACTGCGGCTGGTTTCCGTGGCAGGGTGGAACGGGCAAGCCTCAGGGGGCCAATAGAAGAGGGGGAACTGTCCGTGATCGTCTGGATCAACGGCGCGTTCGGTGCAGGCAAGACCACCACCGCACGGGAACTGATCGAACTGATCCCGAACAGCACGCTCTTCGACCCCGAGGTCATCGGCGGAGCACTGCCGCACCTGCTCCCGCCCAAGCACCTCGCAGAGGTCGGCGACTTCCAGGACCTGCCGATGTGGCGGCGGCTCGTGATCGACACGGCGGCGGCCATGCTCGCCGAACTGGGCGGGACCCTCGTCGTCCCGATGACCCTGCTGCGCCAGGAGTACCGGGACGAGATCTTCGGCGGTCTGGCGGCCCGCCGGGTCACGGTCCGGCATGTCCTCCTGGCTCCGGCGGAAACGATCCTGCGCGAGCGAATAGCAGGCCGGGAGGTCCCACCGGACCTCCCCGGCGGCGAGATCCGGACACGGCAGTGGGCGTACGACCACATCGAGTCGTACCGCGCCGCCCTCGGCTCCTGGCTCACCGCCGACGCCCATCTCGTCGACACCAGCGCGCTCACCCCGTACGAGACGGCCGCCCGGATCGCCGGGGCCGTCGGCAGCGGTGCCGTGCCGGTGTGCGACATCGTGCAGACCCCGGAGCCCACCTCCGAGACCCTCGCGGCAGGAGTGCTCCTCTTCGACGAACGGGACCGCGTCCTGCTCGTCGACCCCACCTACAAGGCCGGCTGGGAGTTCCCCGGCGGTGTCGTCGAATCCGGCGAGGCACCCGCCCGGGCCGGCATGCGCGAGGTCACCGAGGAGACCGGCATCGTGCTCGACGAGGTGCCCCGCCTGCTCGTCGTCGACTGGGAACCGCCCGTACCACCCGGCTACGGCGGGCTGCGCCTCCTCTTCGACGGCGGCCGGCTGGATGCCGCTGTGGCCGACCAACTGCTTCTGCCCGGACCGGAGTTGCGCGGCTGGTGCTTCGCCGGCGAGGAGGAGGCCGCCGATCTGTTGCCGCCGGTCCGATACGAGCGGCTGCGGTGGGCGCTGAGGGCCCGGGAACGCGGGGCCGCGCTCTACTTGGAGGCGGGCGTACCGCTTGGCTGACGACACGTCAATTTGCGGTCTGATCAACGATGTTGGACGTGACTTTGCCTTTTCGGGGGCGCCACCTGGCGATTTTGCGGAGTGTGGGTCATTCCGATAACAAAGCGAGGGTGAATTGTCGCCTTCCCGGTATGAACAAGAACGTGAAGAAGGTACATCGGAGCTCTAACGTCTTTGCGCAGCTCAGTTCTCTCGCGGCCGCCGGCCGCCTTGACGGGACCGGACTTCCGCCGGTCGAAGGAGAAGAACATGCGCGCGCCATCCTCGGCCCTCACCCGGGCCCTCACTCTCGCCGCCGGGCTCGCCCTGGTGCTCACCGCCTGCAGCAGCAGTGGCGGGGGCGGCGGCTCCGGCAAGGGCAGCTCGGCCGGGCTCACGTCCTGCAACACCGTGGGCAAGGCCAACACCTGCAACTCGGCCGCCACCAAGTCCGGCGGAACGTTCACGTATGTGCTGGAGAAGAACATCCAGCAGTGGAACGTCCAGGACGTCAACGGCAACACCTTCGAGAACGGGGAGGCCCTGGAGGTCGTCCTGCCTCAGGTGTTCATCCCCCAGCCCGACTTCACCGTCGCTCTCAACACCGACCTGGTGACCTCGGCGACGCAGACCAGCACTAGCCCGCAGACCATCGTCTACAAGATCAATCCGAAGGCGGCGTGGAACGACGGCACGCCCATCACCGCCGACGACTTCATCTACTACTGGCGCACCAACAACGGCAAGGACTGCCCGCCGCCGCCCGCCAGCGACTCCACGCAGACCAAGGGCTGTCTGCCGCAGAGCACCGCGGGCTACGACCGCATCAAGTCCCTCACCCCGTCCGACAACGGCAAGACCTTCACCATGGTGATGTCGAAGCCGTACTCGGACTGGAAGTCCCTGTTCGGCGCGGGCTATCCGCTCTATCCGGCCCACACCGCCGAGAAGCTCTCCGGCGCCAAGGCCGGTGACGCCGCCGCCATGACGGCCACGCAGATGGCGCAGGCCTGGCAGTACTTCCTGAAGACGCCGCCCACCAAGTACCCGACCGCGGGCGCCTACAAGATGCAGCAGTGGGTCGACAACGACCACGCCACCTATGTGCCCGACCCCAAGTGGACCGGCGCGAAGAAGGCCACCCTGCAGCGGCTGATCTTCAAGGTGATCTCGGACGCCACCCAAGAGCCAACCGCCTTGAAGAACAACGAGGTTCAGGCCATCTACCCGCAGCCCGAGGTGGACCTGGTCAACCAGGTCAAGGACATCCCCGGCATCACCTACAACATCGGCAACGGGCTGACCTGGGAGCACTTCGACCTCAACCTGCACGATCCGGTGATCGGCAAGTACCTGCCGCTGCGGCAGGCGATGTTCACCGCGATCAACACCAAGGACATCATCGCCAAGACGGTCGGCCAGTTCGACCCGGCCGTGAAGCCCCTCGGCAACCACAACTTCGTTCCCGGGCAGGCCGGCTACAAGGATGTGGTCAGCGGTACCGGCCAGGGCTCCGGCGATCTGACCAAGGCGAAGAAGTACCTCACGGACGCCAAGTTCACGGGTGTGGGTACGGCGTTGAAGACGCCGGACGGCAAGGCCGTCGGCCCCTTCAACTGCCGCTACACCACCGGGAACCAGATTCGGCAGAGCGAGTGCCAGATCCTGCAGAGCAACCTGGCGAGCCTCGGCATCAAGATCACCATCAAGCCGATCGGCGCCGCCGACCTCGGCACGGTCCTCGCCGGGCACCAGTACGACATCATCGTCTTCGCCTGGGTCGCACCGCCGTTCCCGAGCAGCGGCGCCCAGCAGAACTGGTTCACCGGCGGCGGCGGCAACTACGGCGGCTACAGCAACAAGACGGTCGACTCCCTGATCTCCCAGGCCATCGGTGAGACCGACGCGACGAAGGCCGCGGCGCTCCTCAACCAGGCCGACCAGCTCATGGTGAACGACGCCTACGTCCTGCCGCTGTACCAGAAGCCGACGTTCCTCGCCGTGCAGACGCGGTTCGTCAACATGCGGAACAACTCGTCGAACGTGGGCCCCGCCTACAACACCGGTACATGGGGCCTGAAGAAGTAGTCCCGCGGCTGACAGCTCCACCGGCACGCCCGTCGAGCCCGGCCCCGCAGACACCGGGGGCCGGGCCCGGCCCGGACGGCATCCCCGACCAGCCGGCCTCCGAGAGAAGACCGCATGCTCGCCTACACCGTGCGCCGCATCCTCGTCTCCATACCCGTCCTCATCGTCTCGACGTTCATCGTGTTCCTGGTCGTCATCAACTCCGGCGACCCGGTGGCCAACTTCGCCACCTCACGACAACCCGCGCCCAGCAAGGCGGCGGTGGCCGCCTTCGCCCGGCACATCCACGCCAACCAGCCGGTGATGGAACGCTATTGGAACTGGATCACCGGCGTCCTGCACGGCGACTTCGGCCCGTCCGTGCAGGCCAACCTGAACATCGGACACGACCTGTTCACCCGCTTCAAGGTGACCATCACCCTGGTCGCCGCGGCGATGATCCTCGCGCTGATCCTGGCCGTGGTGTTCGGTGTGTTCAGCGCGATCCGCCAGTACTCCGCCGCCGACTACACCATCACCTTCTTCGGCTTCCTGTTCCTCGCCATGCCCGTGTTCTGGTTCGCGGTCCTGCTCAAGCAGGCCGGGATCTGGTTCAACCAGAAGACCGGCAGCCAGTTCCTCGGCACCATCGGCGAGAAGTCCCCGTACCTCGAAGTCGACACCACCTGGAACCAGTTCACCGATCACGTGGGCCACCTCATCCTGCCCACCATCACCCTCGCGCTGGTCTCCTTCGCGTCCTGGACCCGCTACACCCGCGCCTCCATGCTGGAGGTCCTCAACAGCGACTACGTACGGCTCGCCCGCGCCAAGGGGCTGCGGCGCGGCAGGGTGATGACCCGGCACGCGCTGCGCACCGCCCTCATCCCGCTCGCCACCGTGACCGCGCTCGACATCGCGATCATCCTGGGCGGCGCGGTGATCACGGAGACGATCTTCCAGTGGCACGGCATGGGCGAGATGCTGGTCCAGGCGGCGACCACCCTCGACGTCTATCGCACCATGGCCTGGCTGCTGCTCTCCGCCGTCGTCGTCATCGGGTTCAACCTCATCGCCGATCTGCTCTACGCCGTACTCGACCCGAGGATCCGCTATGACTGACATCGAGGCACCGGGGTCCGCGGGCACTCAACTACCGCGCGGGGACGACGAGTTCACCGTACGACAGCGCACTCAGACCCAGCTGGTGCTGCGCCGGTTCGTGCGCCACCGGGCCGCGATGGTCAGCCTGGTCGTGTTCGTGCTGATCATCCTGTGGGCGTTCATCGGCCCGCACCTGTGGCACTACTCGTACCAGAAGTACACCGAGGACAACTCCAAACCCCCTTCCTGGAAGCACCCGTTCGGCACCGACTCCTCGGGGTACGACGGCTACGCCCAGGTCATGCGCGGCACCCAGACCTCGCTCAAGATCGCCATCATGATCGCGCTCGGCTCCACGCTGCTCGGCGCGATCTGGGGAGCCGTCGCCGGCTTCTACCGGGGCATCGTCGACGCGGTCATGATGCGCATCGCCGACCTGGTGCTGACACTGCCGCTGTTCGCGATCGCGCTGGTCATCTCCTCCCGTACAGGCGGCTCCTGGTACTGGATCGCCATCGTGATCGCCGGACTCACCTGGGCGTACGTGGCCCGTGTCGTGCGCTCGGCCGTACTGTCGCTGCGCGAGAAGGAGTTCATCGAGGCGGCGCGGGCGCTCGGTGCCTCGGACACCCGGATCATCTTCCGGCATCTGCTGCCGAACGCGCTGGGCCCGATCATCGTGAACGCGACGATCCTGGTGGCGACCGGCATCCTCACCGAGACAGCGCTCTCCTTCCTGGGTTTCGGCGTCCAACCCCCGGACACATCCCTGGGGTTGCTGGTCTCGCAGGCGCAGACGGCGGTCGAGACCCGGCCCTGGCTCTTCTACATCCCCGGCGCGTTCATCATCGCCATCGCGCTGACCATCAACTTCATCGGCGACGGACTGCGCGACGCCTTCGACCCCCGGCAGCAAAGGGTGCGACAGTGACGACCACGAGTCATGGAGTGCGGGAGGTCCCCGTGACGTCCGCCGTGCTCGAAGTCGAGGACCTCAGCGTGGAGTTCGCCACGGAGGACGGGCTGGTACGGGCCGTACGCGGCGTCGGCTACCGGCTCGACCGCGGCGAATCGCTGGGCATCGTCGGCGAGTCCGGGTCCGGGAAGTCGGTGACCGCCCTCGCCGTGATGGGGCTGCTGCCGACCGGCGCCAAGGTGCGCGGCTCGGTCCGCTTCGAGGGCACCGAACTGCTCGGGCTGTCCGACGCGCGCCTGTCCGATCTGCGCGGCAGTGGCATCGCGATGATCTTCCAGGACCCGATGACCTCCCTCAACCCCGTCTACAACGTGGGCTATCAGATCAGCGAGACCCTGCTCCGCCACAACCCCGAGATGAAGCACAAGGACGCCCGCGAACGCGCGATCGAACTGCTCGGCACGGTCGGCATCCCCAGCCCCGAGCGGCGCGTCGACAGCTACCCGCACGAGATGTCGGGCGGCATGCGCCAGCGCGTCGTCATCGCCATCGCGATGGCCAACGACCCGGACGTGATCATCGCTGACGAGCCGACCACCGCCCTCGACGTCACCGTGCAGGCCCAGATCCTCGAAGCCCTGGAGACCGCCCGCGCCGAGACCGGGGCGGCGCTCGTCCTCATCACCCACGACCTCGGTGTGGTGGCCGGCCACACCGACCGGGTCGCGGTCATGTACGCCGGCCGGATAGTGGAGACCGGCTCCGTCGAGGACATCTTCTACACCCCGCGCATGCCCTACACCCTCGGCCTGCTCGGCTCCCTGCCCCGCATGGACCGCGAGGAGGCACGTCTCACCCCCATCACCGGCTCACCGCCGAGCCTGCTCAACCTGCCACCGGGCTGCCCCTTCTCGCCCCGCTGCCCGATGCGCCGCGATGTGTGCGACACGGACGAACCCGCCCTGCGCAGGGCCGGCGGCGACCTCCACCTCAGCGCCTGCCACTTCGCCGACGAACTCGTCGACACCGGCGCCGGTCAGGTCTTCGACGCGGTCGGCGCGGACACCGAGGCCCTGGCCCGCTTCGCCGACGCGGCCACCGCCACGAACCCCGAGGAGGACGCCGTATGACCGCGCCCGCGCAGGCCGCCGGCCCCCTGCCGCCGCTGCCCGGACACGGCGGCACCGGCGAACCGGTCCTCCAGGTAAGGGACTTGGTCAAGCACTTCCCGGTGATGTCCAAGGGCGTCATCCGCCGCCGCGTCGGCGACGTGCACGCCGTGTGCGGGGTCTCCTTCGACCTCCACGAGAACGAAACCCTGGGCCTGGTGGGGGAGTCGGGCTCCGGCAAGACGACGATCTCCCGCACCGTCCTCGGTCTGGAACGCGCCACCTCGGGCCGGGTCCGCTACGGGGAGCACGAACTCACCGAGCTGAGCAGACGTCAGATGCGGCCGCTGCGGCGCGAGTTGCAGATCGTCTTCCAGGATCCGTACGCCTCCCTCGACCCGCGGATGACCGTCCACGAGATCGTCGCCGAACCCCTGCGCATCCACGGCCGGTACGGGGCCGGAGCAGGCGGCGAGGTGAGCGAACTTCTGCGCCTGGTCGGGCTCAACCCCGAGCACGGCAACCGCTTCGCCCACGAGTTCTCCGGCGGACAGCGCCAACGCATCGGTATCGCACGGGCGTTGGCCCTGCACCCGAAGGTGATCATCCTCGACGAGCCGGTGTCGGCGCTCGACGTGTCGATCCAGGCGGGCGTCCTCAACCTGCTGATGGACCTCCAGAGCGAACTGAACCTGTCGTTTCTCTTCGTCGCGCACGACCTGTCGGTGATGCGACATGTGGCAGGGCGGGTGGCCGTCATGTACCTGGGGCGGCTGGTCGAAATCGCCCCGGCCCGGCAGCTGTTCGCGCGCCCGGCGCACCCGTACACCCAGGCCCTGGTGTCGGCCATCCCGCTGCCCGACCCGCGCAAGGAACGCGCCCGGAAACGGATCACCATCCAGGGCGACGTCCCGAGCCCCGTCCGCCCGCCCAGCGGCTGCCGCTTCCGCACCCGCTGCCCCAAGTTCGCCAACCAGCTCACCGACAGCGAACGGGCGTCGTGCGTCGAGGAGATACCGGCGCTGGTGGACCGGGGCGGCGGCAACCCGGTCGCCTGCCACTACGCGGAGAGCGTGGAGTTGCTGTAGACGAGGCCGAGTTCCTCGGCGGACGGGTACGAAGTCAGCCTGCTCTCGTCGCACAGACGGCGGTTGAAGTCACCCACCGTCGCGCCGAGTCGGGCGTACCGGGAGATGAGTCCGGCGGCGGCCCGGGGGATGCCCTCGGGCCGTTTGCCGTCGGCGCACGCGCGGATGAAGTCCTCGCGCTCGTCCCTGCCGTAGCCGTACTGGTCCACGACGAGCCAGTGCACCAGGTAGGAGAAAGCGTACGCACGGTCGTAGTGACGGTGGCGGTCGTAGAAGTCCCGTTCTTCCGCCGCGAGTTGGAAGCGCGGGGAGAGGGCGAGGCCGTAGTCGGCGAGGTAGAGCTGCTGTCCGTCGGTCAGGATGTTCCTGAAGTGGACGTCGAAGTGCGTGAGTCGGTGCTCCCGGAGGAAGCCGGTGACGGCTTCGAGGCCCTGCTCCACGAGGGCGCAGGCAGTGTCGGGGTCGTCGGTGCGCAGTTGTTCGGAGAGCCAGTCGTGGAGGGTGTGCGGCAGGTGTTCCATGAACAGGGTCAGGCTCGCGGACGCCGTACGCAAGGCCCCGATGTGCTCACGACCGCCGCCCCAGTAGGCCACGTTCCGCTCCACGTCGGCGAGTTCGTCGGGCAGCGGCTGTGGTGTGTCGGGCAGCACGCGCCAGTGGTGCAGCAGCGGGAAGCCCGGGAAGCGGCCGGACACCACCCAGTTGGTCGTCATCTCGTGGACGGCCAGCTCGCGCCAGACGCCGAAACCGGGGCTGGGGATCGCACCGATGCCGTAGTGGCAGTAGGCGGGCGCCCCGAACACGTTGGCCGTGGACCGGACGTTCTCCGGCCGCCGCTCGACATCGGTGAGCGGCATCCGCTTCACGAACACCTTTCCGCCGTCCACCTCGATCAGCGCCGAGCGACCGCCGACGCTCGTGCCCAACGGCGTGCCGGCCTCGACCAGTTCGGCGAGCTCGTGGTCGGAGAGCAGGGCGAGGGACGTGGCGATGTCGCTGTGGGCGACGAGGCGCGAGGTGGGGGCCATGTCTCCCATCTTCGGTCAGCCGAACGGGAGTTGGAGGTTGATGGTCATCTCCACCGTCACCTCGTCGTCCGCCGCGAGACCCTGCGGCTTGCGCACGGCGTTCTTGAGCGGCAGCAGATACCCGCCGTCCTTGGGGAAGAGAGACGTGGTGAACACGACCTCGCCGATCCTGGCCTCGACCGGGATCACGCCCCAGCCGTACGAGGCGAGGGCGGCGACCTCACGGATGTCCGCCGACTCCTCGTCCGGCACGGGGACGAAGTAATACGGCGAAGGGCCGCGCCACTCGATCACCCGGCCGGTGAAGACGAACCTCATCGATGCGGTGCCCTTCCTCAAGGACCGTCAGTTCGCGCTCAGTTGGCCGCGTAGTTCTGCAGGAACAGCGCCTCCGCCACCGACAGCCGCTCCAACTCCTCAGGGGACACGCTCTCGTTGAGCGCGTGGATCTGGGCCTCCGGCTCGCTGAGGCCGATGAGGAGGATCTCCGCCTGCGGGTAGAGGGCCGCGAGGGTGTTGCACAGCGGGATGGAGCCGCCCTGGCCGGCGTACTGCATCTCCTCGCCGGGGTAGGCGACCGCCATCGCGTCGGCCATCGCCGTGTACGCCGGACTGGTCGTGTCGGCGCTGAACGGCTGGCCCTGGCCGATCTGTTCGGTGCGGACGCGGGCGCCCCACGGGGTGTGGGCCTCCAGGTGGGCCTGGAGCAGCCTGGTCGCCTCGGCCGCGTCGACGCCCGGCGGCACCCGCAGGCTGACCAGCGCGCGGGCGCCGGCCTGCACGGACGGGGTCGCGCCGACGACCGGCGGGCAGTCGATGCCGAGGACCGTGACGGCCGGACGCGCCCAGATGCGGTCGGCGACCGCGTCGGAACCGATCAGCTCCACGCCGTCCAGCACCTTCGCGTCCTCGCGGAACTGCTCCTCGTCGTAGGCCAGCCCCTCCCAGGTCGCGTGGGCCGCGAGCCCGTCGACCGTCGTCGAGCCGTCCTTGCCGCGCAGCGAGTCCAGGACGCGGATCAGCGCGGCCAGCGCGTCGGGCGCGGCGCCGCCGAACTGGCCCGAGTGCAGGTTGCCTTCGAGGGTGTCGACCTGCACGCGCACCATGGTCATGCCGCGCAGGGTCGAGGTGACCGTGGGCAGACCGACCCGGAAGTTGCCTGTATCGCCGATCACGATGGTGTCGGCGGCGAGGAGGTCGGGGTGTTCCTCCGCGTACCGCTCAAGCCCGCCGGTGCCCTGCTCCTCCGAGCCCTCGGCGATCACCTTGACGTGCACCGGGACACCGCCGTTGGCCTTCAGGGCGCGCAGCGCGAGCAGGTGCATGATCACGCCGCCCTTGCAGTCGGCGGCACCGCGCCCGTACCAACGGCCGTCGCGCTCGGTCAGCTCGAACGGCGGGCTCGTCCAACCGCCTTCGTCCAGCGGGGGCTGCACGTCGTAGTGGGCGTACAGGAGGACGGTCTTGGCGCCCTCGGGGCCGGGCAGGAAGCCGTAGACGGACTGGGTGCCGTCCGGGGTGTCGAGCAGGGCCACGTCCTGGAAACCCTCGGTGCGCAGTGCGTCGGCGACCCAGTTCGCGGCGCCCTCGCTCTCGCTCTTCGGGAACTGGTCGAAGTCCGCCACCGATCGGAAGGCCACCAGCTCGGTGAGCTCCGTCCTCGCCGTGGGCATCAGCGAGGCGACGGTCTCGGCGACCGGATGCGACGACATGGGCACGCTCCTGGTGGGTGCGACGTTGTACGAATGATGCCGTCGATCCTCCCACAGCGGTCTGTGGCGATGTCCGCCGTAGGATGCGGGGGACAGGTGCGGCAGCGGCTTGATCGGGAGCAGTAGACCATCGTGAGCAGCGAGAACTCTTCGGCGGACGACGACCAGCGGGTGTGGGACGTCGTCGTGGTGGGCGCGGGACCCGCGGGGGCTTCGGCCGCCTACGCGGCGGCGGTCGCGGGACGGCGCGTGCTGTTGCTGGAGAAAGCCGAGCTGCCCCGCTACAAGACATGCGGCGGCGGCATCATCGGACCCTCTCGCGACTCCCTCCCACCCGGCTTCGAACTGCCGTTGAAGGACCGGGTGCACGCCATAACCTTCTCGAACAACGGGCGGTTCACGCGCACCCGCCGGTCCCGGCAGATGCTGTTCGGGCTGATCAACCGGCCCGAGTTCGACCAGCAGCTCGTCGAGCACGCGCAGAAGGCGGGCGCCGAGCTGCGTACGGGCGTCACAGTGACACGAGTCGAGCAGCACGGCTCCGCGGTCCCGGACCGGCGTACGGTCGCGGTCGTCCTGCAGGGCGGCGAGACGGTGCTCGCGCGGGCCGTCGTCGGCGCCGACGGCAGCGCCAGTCGCATAGGGGCGCACGTCGGGGTCAAGACCGACCAGGTGGACCTGGGCCTGGAGGCGGAGATCCCGGTGCCGGAGACGGTCGCCGAGGACTGGAAGGGCCGGGTGCTCATCGACTGGGGCCCGATGCCCGGGAGTTACGGCTGGGTCTTCCCCAAGGGCGACACGCTCACGGTCGGCGTGATCTCCGCGCGCGGTGAAGGCGCCGCCACCAAGCGGTACTTGGAGGACTTCATCGCCCGGCTCGGCCTCGCCGGCTTCGAACCGAGCATCTCCTCAGGGCACTTGACCCGGTGCCGGGCCGACGACTCGCCGCTGTCACGCGGGCGGGTGCTGGTCTGCGGCGACGCGGCGGGACTCCTGGAGCCGTGGACCCGTGAGGGCATCTCGTTCGCGCTGCGGTCGGGGCGGCTCGCGGGGGAGTGGGCCGTGCGGATCGCCGAGGCGCACGACGCCGTGGACACCCGCCGTCAGGCGCTGAACTACGCGTTCGCGATCAAGGCGGGGCTCGGCGTCGAGATGAGCGTCGGCAAGAGCATGCTGGCGATCTTCGAGAAGCGCCCCGGTCTGTTCCACGCCGCCCTCACCGGCTTCCGGCCGGCCTGGAAGGCATTCATGGACATCACCCGGGGCTCGACGACGCTGGGCGAACTCGTGCGCAGCCACCCGATGGCGCAGCGCGCGCTGACCGCGATCGACCGCAGGAACGCGGAGCCGGTGGAGCGCGTGGAGCCCACGGAGCCCGTGGAGGGCGAGGTCAGCTCCTGACCGTGACGTGGAACACCGGGTGGTCGGGGGCGATCCGGCGCAGCTCGTCGTCGGAGGAGTCCGGGCCGACTCCTCCGAAGAACACCCCGACCTCGGCCTTCCACCGCTTGAGGTAGGCGCGCAGCAGTGGCACCTTGTCGTCGCCGGTGACCTCGGTCGCGGTGAACGCGTCGACCTTCTTGCCGAGCCGCAGCTCGCCGCCGCCCGCCGCCCGCATGTTGTGCGTCCACTGGACGTGCCCGCGCGGGGCGACGAGGTACTGCTGTCCGTCCACCGTCAGCAGGTTCACCGGGGTGGTCCGCCACTCGCCGCTCTTCCGGCCGCGGACCGCCAGCACCCGTGAACCCCAGATGCTGAGGCCGCGGCGGGTGAACCAGGCGACGGCGCGGTTGAAGACGTTCACGGTGAACCAGCCGGGCTTCTGGACGTGCGTGCTCATGACGACTCCCTGGGCGAAGAAGAAGGACGGTGAAGAACCAGTTCGGGGAGAACGGCGCTCGCTTTTGTGAGCACCGCTCTCGCTCTCGGGAACAGTCTGCATAGGTACAGCGGTCCAATGCAAGAGCGGTGCTCTCTTTTTTGTCCACCGATCTCGTTTGTGTGCGCTGCTCTGATTCCATGCCACACTGGCTCGTATGAGCACCACACGAGGCGCCCGCGCCCGAGCCCGGATCGAGGTCACCGCGGCCATCAAGGACGAGGCGCGCAGACAGCTCGCCGCGGAGGGCGCCACGAAGCTCTCGCTGCGCGCCGTGGCCCGTGAGCTGGGCATGGTCTCCTCCGCCCTGTACCGCTACTTCCCCAGCCGCGACGATCTGCTGACCGCTCTCATCATCGACGCGTACGACTCCCTGGGCGAGGCCGCGGAAGCGGCGTACTCCCAGGTGGCGGACGCGGTTCCGGTGCAGCGCTGGGTCGCTGTCTGTGAGGCGGTGCGGGGGTGGGCGCTGGCGCATCCGCACGAGTACGCGTTGATCTACGGGTCGCCGGTTCCGGGGTACGTCGCCCCGGAGACGACCGTTCCGTCCGCCGCCCGTGTGGCCCTTCTCCTTATCGGGATCGCGCGGGACGCGGACCAGGACGGCACCCTGACCGAGCCTCCGCTTCCTTCCGGCCTCCGCGCCGAGGGGGAGCGTATGGTCGCGGACTTCGCCGGCGACCTCCCACCCGCGGTGGCCGTGGCCCTCGCCGCCGCGTGGGCCGAGTTGTACGGGCTGGTCAGCTTCGAGTTGTTCGGCCAGTTCCGCCGCGTCGTGGAGGACCGCGAGCCGTTCTTCCATCAGGCGGTACGGCGACTCGCCCTCGGGGTGGGTCTCGCGGACGTCCAGCACGTCGTCGACTCCGGCCGCTGCCGCCGATGAGTTCTGCCCCGTCGCGCCGTCTGCAAGGTGGGAACGTCCCGCCTCCCGCTCCTGCGGGAGGCCCGAGACGAGATGACAAGGGAGCGTGGACACCGTGGACCAGGAGAGCGTGAGCGCCGGCCTGACTGTCGCTGTGCCCGTCGCGAGGGTGTTCGCGGTGCTGGCGGACCCGACGACGCATTCCGCGATCGATGGCACCGGCTGGGTGCAGGAGTCCGTCGACCGGGCGCGACTGACCGAGGTGGGGCAGATTTTCCGGATGGACATGTATCACTCCGGCCATCCCAATGGTGACTACCAGGTGGTCAACAAGGTCCAGGTGCTCGACCCGCCGCGCGCCATCGGGTGGCTGACGGGGCAGGACAGGGGCAACGGTGATCTGGAGTTCGGCGGCTGGATCTGGCGCTACGACCTCGTGCCGCTCGGCCCGTCCGAGACCGAGGTCACGCTCACCTACGACTGGTCGGCGGTGCCGCAGTTCATCCGGGATCGCGGCATCCGGTTCCCGCCGTTCGGCCCGGCGCACCTCATCAACTCGCTGCACCACCTGGCCGAGCTCGCCGCACCGTCCCGGGCCTCGACGCCTCATGGGTAGATCGGTTCCCGGACGTACTCCCCGGGAAGTACACGTGATCACCCCGTCCGGCTGACGCCCCCGACGCCGTCCGGCGTCTAGCGTGACGTGCATGGACGAGCAGCGGGTGCGCGGTGAGGGACCGCCGCAGTGGTGGCGGCACGGACCGCCGTGGGGCGGGGCGGTGGCGCCGACGCGGTGGCCGTGGCGTTCCACGCTGCTGGTCACCGTGTTCGTGCTGGGCGGCAGCAACTTCGCCTCGCACAGCCAGCCCGACCGCGTCCACCTCGACTTCTACGCGCGCGTGCTGCTCGTCGTCGGGTCGGGGCTGCTCCTGTGGCGTCACCGGTACCCCGTGTGGGTGGCATTCGGCACCGTGCTCGCCACCGTGCTCTACTTCGCCGCCGGATATCCGTACGGCCCCGTCTTTCTGCCCGTCGCGCTGGGCTGCTTCAGCGCGGTCGTCGCCGGCCGCCGCCGGGCCGCCTGGACCGCGCTCGGCGTGCTGTGGGCGGCGCATCTCCTGGTCGCGCACTGGCTCTACCGCTGGCTGCCCCCGCAGCACGACCACGGAATGCCGTGGGGCCGTGAACTGGCCGTCGCCACCTGGGTGGTGGCCATCGCCGCGATCTCCGAACTGGCCCGCACCCGCCGCGAACAGTGGGCCCGCGAACGGGCCGAACGAGCACAGGCGGCCCGCCGCCGCGCCGACGAGGAACGGCTGCGGATGGCCCGCGAACTGCACGACGTCCTCGCGCACAGCATCTCCGTCATCAACGTCCAGGCGGGCGTCGGCCTCGCACTCCTCGACTCCGACCCCGAGCAGGCCCGCACGGCCCTCACCACCATCAAGGCCGCCAGCAAGGAAGCACTCGGCGAGGTCCGCCAGGTCCTCGACACCCTGCGCACCCCGGGCGACGC
>NZ_JBXVPZ010000126.1:0-22121 GCF_057961495.1 Streptomyces sp. P5F9
GCCCGCACCGAGCACGGGCGCGGCCGGCGGCCGCCCCCGTGCTCGGTGCGGGCAGGCCGCGGCGCGTTCCCGGGCTCGGCCCCCAACCCCTCAGCGGGAGACTCGACTTGTCCGGCCCTCAGGGCGCCCAACTGCGTACGGCGATCGCGTCGGTGCACCGGATCTGCCCGGAGTTCGCTCCGGTGCAGGTGCTACGCCGCAACGGGCGCTCCGTGCTCCTGGTCGGAACGACCGGACGCAGCACGGCCGTTGCGAAGTGTTTACTGGACCACTCCCCCGCGTGGGCCGAGCGGATCCGGCACGAGATAGCCGCGTACCGATCGTTCGTCCGGCACCGCCCGCCGGTGCGGGTGCCGCGGCTGATCGCGGCGGACCCGGACAACTGCACCCTGGTCATCGAGCGGATGCCGGGCCGGGTGGCGGCGCTGCACCGGCACCCGGCGGAGGCCCCGCCGCGCGCGGACATCCGGGCGGCGCTCGGCTCGATCTGCCGGCTGAACGCCTGGCGGCCGCCGGCGGGCACTTTCGACGCCCCGCTGGACTACGCGGCCCGTATCTCCCGCTTCCACGAGCTGGGGCTGCTCACCGACCGGGACATGGGAGACCTGCAGAAACTGCTGCACGGCATCGCGCACTCGGCGGGCCGCGGCGGGATGGGCCAGTTCTGTCACGGTGACGCCCTGCTGTCCAACATCCTTCTCTCACCGGCCGGTCCAGTGCTGGTGGACTGGGAGCACGCGGGCTGGTACCTGCCGGGCTACGACCTGGCCACGCTGTGGGCGGTCCTCGGGGACGCGCCGGTGGCCCGGCGGCAGATCAGTCAGATCGCGCAGTCGGCGGGACCGGCGTCACGTGACGCGTTCCTGGTGAACCTGATGCTGGTGCTGACCCGCGAGATCCGTACCTACGAGACGGCCGTGCAGCGTTCGATGCACGACTCGGCCCCGGCGGCACCGGGAGTGGTGGCCCACCCGGGTGCTGCGCCGTCCGGCGAGGAACAACGGCTGCTGCTGAGGCGGCTGCACGACGACTGCCAGATGGCCCGCCGGGCCGTGCGTGCGGCGGTCGGCACTCGCTGACGGGGACGACGGTCCGCGGTACGCCCTGCAGCGGCGTACCGCGGACCGTCGTATGTCCGGCCGACACATGGCCAGCCTCTATGTGTCCGGCCTACATATATCTGCCCGAGCCCCCGCCGCACTCCCCCATTGGTGTACTCCACTGACGCCCCGCAGGCCCGGACACCACCGCCACGAAACTCCCCGCATCCCCCGCTGACATGGGAAATCGCCTCCCTCTGGGCATGATTGACGGATCGTCGGCCAGCCGGTACCACTGACGCACACCCGGCCCCGCACGGTTCATGGCAATCCCACCGTCCCAGGAGGCTGCATTGCGAGGATCCTCGACCGACCCCACCCGCTCTCCCGGACACAGACGCGCGCGCCGGTCCGCCGGCGCGCTCGCCACCGCCGCCCTGCTGCTTCCCCTGCTGGGCGCGGCCCCCTCGGAGAGCCCCACCGACTCCTCCTCAGCCACCCTCCAGCGGGCGTTCGCGTCGGCGTCCGCCCGGTACCACGTGCCGCAGACGGTGCTGCTGGCCGTCTCCTACCTCCAGTCCCGCTGGGACACGCACGGCGGAGCGCCGAGTCTGACCGGCGGCTACGGCCCGATGCACCTCACCGACGCCCGCACCGCCCTCGCCGCGACGGAGCACCTGAGTGAGGGCACCGAGGACGCCCGCGGCGACAGCGCCCGCCCCGCCCTGCACCCCACCACACAGATCCCGGCGGACTCCCAACTCCCGGCCCGCCTCAAGACGTTGACGAAGGCGGCCGAACTGACCGGCCTTCCGGCGACCGACCTCCGTACCGACGAGACCGCCAACGTGGCCGGCGGCGCCGCCCTGCTGGCCGACGCCCAGAAGAACCTCGGTGAGCCGCTCAGCGCGGACCCGGCCGACTGGTACGGCGCGATCGCGCGCTTCTCCGGCGCCGACGACACGGCGACCGCGGCCGCGTATGCCAACGATGTCTACGACGTGATCCACACCGGCGAGGCACGCACCACGGACGCCGGGCAGCAGGTCGCGCTGGCCGCCCAGCCGGACCTCGCGCCCGACACCGCGCAGCTGAAGGAGACCGGCCTGCGCACGGTCTCCGCCGACGGCACCGAGTGCCCCAAGAAGGTGTCCTGCGAGTGGATCCCGGCGCCGTACTCCCAGTTCGGGAACGACGACTACGGCAACCACGACCTGGGCGACCGCCCCGCGTCGCAGAGCATCAAGTACATCGTCATCCATGACACGGAAGGCCAGTGGGCCGGTGTCCTGAACCTGGTCCAGGACCCCACCTATGTGTCCTGGAACTACACGATCCGCTCCACCGACGGTCTCATCGCCCAGCATGTGAAGGCCAAGGACGTGGCCTGGCACGCGGGCAACTGGTACATCAACGCCAAGTCGATCGGCATCGAGCACGAGGGCTTCCTCGCGGCGCCGGACGCCTGGTACACGGAGGCGATGTACCGCTCGTCGGCGCGACTGGTGTCGTACCTGACCAGGAAATACGGCATCCCGCTGGACCGGCAGCACATCCTCGGCCACGACAACGTGCCGGGGCCGACCACGTCCACGGTCCCCGGGATGCACACGGACCCGGGCCCGTACTGGGACTGGGCGCACTACTTCGACCTGCTGGGCCACCCCGTCAAGCAGACCGCGAAGAAGGGCGGCGGCCTGGTGACGATCCGCCCCGACTACACCACCAACCAGCCGGTGTACACGGGCTGCGTCACCGCGGGACAGCCGTGCGCGGTGCACGGGTCGAGCGAGGCCCGGCTGTACTCCGGGCCCGGCGAGACCTACCCCCTGATCAAGGACATCGGCCGCGGGACGACCCCGACGACCGGGGTCAACGACCTCTCCTCACGGGTGTCCACCGGCCAGCAGTACGCGGTGGCCGACCGTTCCGGCGACTGGACCGCGATCTGGTACCTGGGTCAGGAGGCCTGGTTCAAGAACCCGGAGAAGCAGCCCACCGCGGTGAAGGCGGCCGGTCTGGTGGTGACCCCGAAGGAGGGCGTCGACAGCGTCCCGGTGTACGGCCGCGCCTACCCGGAGGCCTCGGCCTATCCGACGGGAGTGCCCGCCCAGGCGATCTCCCCGCTGCCGTACAAGCTGCTCAAGGGCCAGAAGTACGTGGTCGGTGACAAGGTGCCCGGCGAGTACTACTACGCGGTCACCTTCACCACCGACTCGCACAAGGTCGTCGTAGGAAAGGATCTCTACTACGAGATCCAGTACGGCCACCGGGTGGAGTTCGTGCGCGCCGCCGACGTGACCGTGGAGCGGTCGAGCCGGTAGCCGTGCCTCAGCCCTGCTGGAACAGTTCCGCCGGGAGCGGTTTCAGCAGGGCGTAGAGGTCGTCCGTGATGGGGCGGTCCCAGGCGGCGATGGTGACCAGGACGTTGTCGCTGCGGTCGAACTGGACGCAGGAGATCCGGCTCTCGGAGAGCTTGAGGCGGCGCACGATCAGCAGGTTGTCGCCCTGCATCACCGGCATGTCCTCGACACCTACGACGGTCACCTCCTCGTCGTTCTCCAGCGCGAGGAGCAGTTGCGCGACCTCGAACGGGATCTCGTCCTCGGCGACGTCACGGGCCGGGGAGCCCTCCGGCAGATTGCCGATGACCATCGCGGGGCCGCGGCCGCCGAACAGGTCGTACCGCAGAAACACGCCCTGGCAGGTGCCGTCGGGTGCGGGCAGCAGACCGGCACCCAGGTTGCCGGGCCAGTCGCCCGGGTCCATGGCCAGCACATCGAATTCGGGGCCGGCGGGGGTGGCGCTGCGGCGGCGGAGGAACGACATGCAGCAATGGTACGGGGTGCCGTTCGGCGATGTGGCCGTGGCCGGGTGCCGGGTGGGGTTCGTCGTTCGGGTGCGGGTGAGTGGGGGCTGGTCGCGCAGTTCCTCGCGCCCCTTGGGTGGGTGGCTCCTACGTTGGCTGGATCAGTGCCGTTTCCAACCCTGAGCGTTCCGTGCCCACCTTGCGGCAGACGGCTGAGAGCAAGCGCACCACCGTCTGCTCGTCCGTGTGGAGTTCTACGGCTATCTCGGCGTCCGTGTGGCCGTCGGCGGCCAGGGTGGCGGCGGTGCGCTCGCGGGTCGTGAGGGTGTCGGTTTCCGTGCTGTGGAGGCGGCGGGGGCGTAGGCCTGCCGCCGCCAGTTCGGCGCGGGCCGTGTCCGCGAGGCCGTCGGCGCCGCATTGGACGGCTGCGTCGAGGCCTCGGTAGAGGTGGTCGCCGGCTTCCCTGGACCTGCCCACGCGGCGGAGTTCGGTGCCGAGGGCGACGAGGGCGCAGGCCAACTCGTAGGCGGCCGGGGAGCGTTCGAGGTGGGTGACGGACTCTTCCAGGAGTTTGGCGCGGGCCGAGCCGGTGGAGACCTCGGCGGCGATGCGCAGGGCCTGGCCGATGGCGGACTGGGTGCCGAACTGGCGGGCGCGGGCGACCGCTTCATGGGCGGTGGCGACGGCGCGCTCGGGGGTGTCGTGGCGTTCGGCGCGGGCGAGGTGGAGCTGCCAGGGGCACCACGCGGGGTTGCGGATGCCGCGCGGGTCCAAACGGCGGCCGGCGGCGGCCAGTTCGGCAGCAGCCTCCTTCGCGAGGCCGCGGGCCAGGAGCAGTTCGCCGTAGACGGTCTGGGCGTCCGGGAAGACGACGGCCGCCGGAAAGGGTTCCGCGAAGGCGTGGTCCTCGGCTAGTTGTACCGCTTCCGCGACCCGGCCGCGGGCCAGCAGGACCTCGATGAGGATTCCGGTGCCGTACCAGTAGACGGGGGTGCCGGGTCCGACGCGTTCGGCGAGGCGCAGGCCCGCGCGGGCGAAGTCCTCGGCCTCGGCGAGGCGGCCGCGCCGGTAGCGGAGGTAGCCGAGGAAGGTGTATCCGAAGGACAGGTGGGCGCCGCGCCAGCCCTGTTGTTCGAAGTCGGCGATGCCGGTGGCGAAGAGTTCCTCCGCGCGGCCCGGCCGGTCGCAGTACATGAAGGTGAGGGCGACCAGCACCGGCACCTCGAAGCCGCGGTCGGCCTCCGCCCAGCCGAGACCACCACTCAACGCGCGTTCGGCATGGTGCAGGGCCACATGTGCGGGTTCACCACGGAGTACGGCGTCCCAGGTGCGCAGGCCGATGATGTACCGCTCGGTGAGGTCGCGGCCCTTGAGGCGGTCGGCGAGTTTGGTGAGGCGGCGGGAGCGTGAGGGGTGGTCGGGTTCGTCGGCGCGGAAGGCGTCCCACATGAACTGCTCGGAGAGCATGCGCAGTTTGACCCGGGCGTCGCCGGTGACGCGGATCTCGCGGGCGAGGGTGTCGGAGGCCTCGGCGAGGCGGTCGCTGTGGGCGAGGACCTGGGAGAGGCGGTAGACGATGTTCTGCCGCAGGCCCGCGTCGCTGATCGGCTCTTCGAGGGCGGCCCGCAGATGGTTGACGGTGGTCGCCGGTTCGGTGAGCAGGGAAGCGCTGCCCAGTTCGTACAGGACGGCGGCCCGGTCGTCGAAGGGCGGGGGTTCGCGCAGGGCGCGGGCGAGGTAGCTGCGGGCCGTGTCGGGGGCGCCCGCGCGCAGGGTCTCGCCGGCCGCCGCGCGGAGTTGCTGGACCACCCAGTTGTCGCCGTCGGGGTGGGTCTCCATGAGGTGGCGGGCGGCGGCGGAAGGACCCTGGCCCTCGTTGATGACGCACCAGGCGGCCTGGCCGTGCAGGGCCACGCGGACGCCAGGGGGGATGGCCCGGTAGACGGCGGTGGCGATGAGCGGGTGCACGAATTCGAGGGTGTCCGCCGCGGTCAGCGTGCTGGTGAAGATGCGGGCGCCGCGCAGCGCGTCGACGGCGTCGGCCGCCTCCTCGTGGCCGAGTCCGGCGACGGCGGCGGCGAGCATCGGATGGGGCTCGGTGCCGAGGACCGCGCAGGCCCAGGCGAAGCGGACGGTCGAGGTGCCGAGCCGTTCGAGGCGGGTGGTGAGGCCGCTGCCCTTGACGGCGGCGGCGAGGTCGCGCAGTTGGTGGGCCCCGGCTTCGGTGGGGGTCAGGCCCCGGTCGTGGATCTTGGCGGTGAGTTCGACGGTCTCGAAGGGGTTCCCGTCGGTGACGGCCCAGCACTCGTGGCAGAACGCGTCGTCGGCGTGCTCGCCGAGCGTCTCCCGCACCAGGTCGGCCACGGCGGCGACGCTGAGCGGTTCGAGGTCGAGGGGGCGTCCGCCGGCCCGGCCGGGCAGTCCCCTCAACGACTCGGCGTGGTCGGGGAGTTCGTCGGGCCGGTAGGCGACCACGACCAGCAGCGGGAGTTGTTCGGCGCGGGGTGCGAACGCGGCCAGCCAGCCCAGGGATTCCGGGTCTGCCCAGTGCGCGTCGTCGAGGACGAGGACCATCGGGGCGCGCTTCACCGCGAGGTGGGTGAGCACCCAGTCGAGGCCGTCGCGCAGACCCTGCTGGTCAGGCGGGGAGCCTTCGGTGGGCGCGCACAGACCGAGGGCGGGGCCGACGATGTCGTACCAACTCCCCAGCGAGGAACGGAGATCGACGTCGGCCCACCCGGCGAACTGCGGTTGCAGCAGCTGTCGGGCGACGTGGAAGGCGACACGCTGTTCCTGGTCGCCGCCCCGCGCGGAGAGCACCGTGCAGCCCTGGGCGGCGGCGCGACGGCGCACTTCGGTGAGCAGGGTGGTCTTGCCGATGCCGGCCCGTCCCGCGAAGGCGAGCAGCGCGCCGCGCGGCCGGTCGCCCGGTTCGCCGCCGTCCGTGCGCAGACCGGTGAGTTCGCCCAACGCCTCGTCCACGGCGGCGAGTTCACTCTCCCGTTCGAAGAGTGTCCTTCTGCTGCGTGCACTCCGCTGCCCCATGCCATACCCCCTGCCACGGTGGTGCGCCCGCGCGGGGAGCGAACGCGCACCGTGAGCTACAGGGACCTCAGCGTACGCTTCCCGAAGGTCGCGCGACCCGGTAGTCGGCGAAGGCGTACCGGCCGGTTCTCCTGGGTTGCCGGAGGCGGCGGAGGCGCGGGCCCCGCTTGATCACATCCTGCCCGAGGCAGACGATGGGATCACTGCTCTGCCCCTCAGTCTCGGAGGCGAACGTCGATGGACGATCTACGGCAACTACTGCGCGACCTGGAGGTCTTCGCGGGCGAACTGCCCGTCTTCGACCCTCTGGTGGCGCCGGACACCCCGTCCGAGCTGTTCACGGAGTGGCTGCTGGGGGCGCTGGAGGCCGGGGTGCGCGAGCCGCACGCGATGACGGTCTCGACAGCCGGCGCCGACGGCAACCCGTCGGCAAGGACCTTGATCCTCAAGGGCGTTGGCCCCGACGGCTGGCGGTTCGCGTCGGACGGCGGCAGCGTCAAGGCCCGCGATCTCGCCCAACGGCCTTTCGCCGCCCTGACGTTCTACTGGTCGCCGCTCGCCCGCCAGGTCCGCGTGCGCGGTCCTGTCGTGGCGGCGGGCGAGGCGGACAGCGCGGCGGACTTCCTGGCCCGGAGCACCGGCGCCCGCGCGGAGGCGCTGGTCGGCCGTCAGTCCCAGCCCCTCGCTGACCTCACCGAACGGGACGCGGCCGTCAAGGAGTCACTGGAACGCCTTGAGGGCGAGCCGGACCTCGTGGCCCCCGGCTGGACCCTGCACACCGTGCGGCCCGAGTCGGTCGAGTTCTGGCAGGGCGACAAGGAACGTCGGCACACGCGGCTCGTGTATGCCCGCGAGGGCGAGGGGTGGCGCAGGCAGTTGCTGTGGCCGTGATCGCCGACCTGCTTGCCGGTGCGGCACGTACGGTGTGACACCGTCGAGCAAGTCGCCGTGGGAACAAGGGACTTGCTCACTCCTCCAATGCCGTCGGCGGCACCACCGCGACCGGGCTCGCCGCGTGCAGCAGGACCGCCTGGGTGACCGAGCCGAGGAGTCGGGCCGGGGACAGCAGGCGGCGGCGGTGGCGGCCCACGACGAGGAGGGCGGCGTCCTTGGAGGCGGCGACGAGGTGGCCGGCCGCGTCGCCCGGGGCGACGTACGGCTCGGTGGGGACGTCCGGGTGGTGTTCGCGGTGCGGGCCGAGGAGGGCGTCGGTGAGGGTGCGGGTCTCGTTCTCGATGGCGTCCTGGTCGATGACCGGCGGGACGAGTTCGCCGGGGGACGCCCAGGCCTGCGGCGGCCACGGGTAGGCGGCGACGACCTGGAGGCGGGCGCCGCGCAGGGCCGCCTCGGCGAAGGCGAAGGAGAGGGTGGCCTCGTCGGGGCTGTCCACGTGCAGGCCGACGACCACGCGGGGCCCGGGTTCGGCCGGGACGTCGCCGTGCACCTCGCGCCCGGGCCGGGGCACCACGACGACGGGGGAGTCCGCGTCACGTGCGGCGGCCATGCCGTTCGAGCCGAGCAGCAGACTGGCGAAGCCGCCGCGGCCACGCGAGCCGAGCACCAACAGCTGTGCGGTAGAGCCGAGTTCGGGCAGTACGGCGCCCGGTGCGCCCTGCAGCCCGAGGTACTCCATGACCGGCCGGTCGGCCCGCCCTTCGACATATGTACGGACCTGGTCGAGCACCTCGTCCTCGTCCGGCTCCGGTGGTCCGGCGACCAGGACACCGGGCGGTGTCCAGGCGGCGGCGTACTGCCACACATGGACGACCCGCAACGGCGCCCCGCGTCCACGGGCCGCGTCGAGGGCCCAGTCCAGGGCACGCAGGCTGTCGTCCGAACCGTCGACCGCCGCGATGACCGGCAGGATGCTCATGGGTTCCTCACCTCGGGAGTAACGGGACCTTCCCCCTCCGGGGCCAGCCTGGCTCAGGCACCGGCTCCAGAAGGGTTCCCGAGGTCGCGTGTCCGGAAAATCAGGTGCGACACCCTTCCGGGGTTTCCTGTCGGCCTGCCTCGGCAACGCCCGGCCGAGGCGACCTCGGTGTCCCGGCGTGCTCAGGGGGCGCGGCGGCGATGATGGTGTCGAGCATCGCGCGCGAGGCCCTTAGATCGGACCAGGAGCCCTGACCGGCGGACTGCTGAGCAACTCCCCGGTGGCGATGCTCCCTTGGGCTGCCCTGATCCCCGTGGTACCCGGATTCACTGCGGCAGACCCCGACCCTGCCGGCCTGCTCCCAAGCGCGCGGCGGAGGAGATCGCTCTCGTCGCGCCGACGGCGAGGGTGCACGTCGAGCGGCTCGACCTGAGTTCGCTCGCCTCGGTCCGTGACACGGCCGGGGAACTGGGAGACACGTACGCCCGGATCGACCTACTGATCAACAACGCCGGCGTGATGTACACGCCGTACCGGACGACCCCGGACGGCTACGAGCTCCAGTTCGGAACCAACCACCTGGGGTTCGCCCTGACCGGACTGCTGCTGGACCTGCTGCCGGCCTCGCCCGCCTCCCGTGTCGTCACGGTCAGCAGCGCGGACCACCGCATGGGCGGCCCGATCGATCTCGATGACCTCGACTGGCTGCCGGCCGACGGGCCACTGGCGGTCGCCGCGCATCCCGGCGGTGCCGACACCACCGGCTCCCGGAGTGCGATGTCGCACTCCTTTCCCCTCACCCGCACAGCTTTCGCGGCGATCCGACCGCTGCTCCTGCAGTCCCCCGAGAGGGGAGCACTGCCGGTACTGCGCGCCGCGACCGAGCAACGGGTATCCCAAGGTGGTCCGCTCCAGCCCGCAGCCCGGCCGCCACCCTCACGAGTGAAGGCCGGGCTGAAGATGCCTGTGCGTACTTCCCCCGATGGTTCGCCGGGGATCTTTCACCTTCAGGTGAGGTCGAACTCCCCTTCCCGCGCCCCCGACACGAACGCGCCCCATTCCGCGGGCGTGAAGATCAAGGAAGGGCTTTCCGGGCGGCCGCTGTTGCGCATCGCGATGAATCCCTCGACAAAAGCGATCTGGACATCCCCCAGTCCACGGCTGCCTGAGTGCCAATCGGCGTCACTGAGGTCCAGCTCCGGCTTGTCCCAGCCCGCAAGCGGGTGCTGCTGGATGGTGCTCTCGGCCACGTCCGTGCTCCTCCCGATTCGTCGTCCGCGGCCAGCCTAGCGATCGGTTTCTGATGCCAACAGGCCACGTGAGGGGGACCTTTCAGGAGGCAGGGGGTTCGCTGCCCACAAGCCACATCGAGAAGAACTGGGATCCGCCGCCGTAGGCGTGCCCGAGAACCCGTCGAGCGCCTTCCACCTGGTGTTCTCCGGCTTGCCCACGAACCTGGAGGGTGGCCTCCGCGAAGCGGATCATGCCCGAAGCGCCGATCGGATTGGTGGAGAGCACACCCCCTGACATGTTCACGGGAAGGTCGCCGTCCAGCTCGGTCACGCCCGATTCGGTGAGTTTCCAGCCCTCTCCCTCCTCGGCGAATCCGAGGTTCTCCAGCCACATGGGCTCGTACCAGGAGAACGGCACGTACATTTCCACGGCGTCGATGTCCCGGCGCGGGTCGGCGATCCCGGCCTGCCGGTACACGTCGGCCGCGCAGTCCTTGCCGGCCTGTGGCGACACACAGTCCTTCCCGGCGAACAGTGTGGGTTCGCTCCGCATGGCGCCGCCATGCATCCAGGCCGCCGGACGTGGTGCGCGAGCCGCGCCCGCCCGGTCGGTGAGCACCATCGCGCAGGCGCCGTCCGAGGAGGGGCAGGTCTCCGAGTACCGGATCGGGTCCCACAGCATCGGCGAGGCCTGGACCTTCTCCAGCGTGATGTCGTGCTCGTGGAGATGCGCGTACGGATTCTTCAGCGCGTTGCGCCGGTCCTTGTACGCCACCAGCGAGCCGACCGTGTCGGGAGCTCCGGTACGCCGCATATAGGCGCGCACGTGCGGTGCGAAGAAGCCACCCGCGCCGGCAAGTAACGGCTGCTGGAAGGGAATCGGCAGGGACAGCCCCCACATGGCGTTCGACTCGGACTGCTTCTCGAAGGCGAGGGTGAGGACGGTGCCGTGCACACGGGCCGCGACGAGGTTCGCGGCGACCAGCGCCGTCGACCCGCCCACCGATCCGGCGGTGTGCACCCGCAGCATCGGCTTCCCTACGGCGCCCAGCGCATCCGCGAGATACAGCTCGGGCATCATGACGCCCTCGAAGAAGTCGGGCGCCTTCCCGATGACGACGGCGTCGATGTCGGCCCACGTCAACTCGGCATCATCCAGAGCCCGTTGGGCGGCCTCCCGCACCAGCCCCGCGATCGACACGTCCCGCCGCGCGGCGACATGCTTGGTCTGGCCGACCCCTACGACGGCCACGGGCTCCTTGCTCATCGCGGATCCCCTTCGAGTACGGCGACCAGGTTCTGTTGCAGACAGGGGCCGGAGGTCGCGTGGGCGAGGGCCCGGTCGGACTCGCCCCGATGGATGCGGGTGGCGGCCTCGCCGATGCGGATGAGCCCGGCGGCCATGACGGGGTTGGCGGCGAGGGCGCCCCCGGACGGGTTGACGCGCACGTCGTCACCGAGGCGCAGCGCCTTGCGCAGGACCACCTCCTGCGCGGTGAACGGCGCGTGCAACTCGGCGGTGTCGACGGGCCGTTCGAAGGCCCCGGCCTTCTCGGCAGCGAGCCGCGTGGACGGCGAGTCGGTCAACTCCCGTACGCCCAGCCCGTGTGCCTCGATGCGGTGGTCGATCCCCTTGATCCAGGCGGGCCGTTCGCACAGCTCGCGGGCCCGGTCGCCGGCCGCGAGGATCACGGCGGCGGCGCCGTCACCGACCGGCGGACAGTCGCCGGTGCGCAGCGGTCGTACGACATAGTCGCCCTGCGGCGCCGAACCCCGCACCTGCGCATGGGAGTTGGCGCTCGCGTCCGTCCGGCTGCGGGCCGCGACGGCGGCGAGCGCGGGTTCGTCGGTGTCGCCCGCGTCGATGAGGGCCTGGGCCTGGAGGGCGGCCAGGGCGACGGAGTCCGGCCACAGGGGGGCGACGTAGTACGGATCGAGCTGCCGGGTCAGGACGTCGCGTACGGAGCCGGGGGACGACTTGCCGTACGAGTAGACGAGCGCGGTGTCCGCGTCGCCGGTGAGCAGCTTGGTCCAGGCCTCGTAGAGTGCCCAGGCGCCGTCCATCTCGACGTGCGACTCGGAGATCGGTGGCCAGGCGCCGACGCCGTCGAGGGCGAGAGTGAAGGAGAAGGCGCGGCCGGCGAGGTAGTCGCTGGAGCCGGAGCAGGTGAAGTCGATGTCGGCGGTCTTCAGACCGGTCTGTTCGAGGACGCCGTGCAGGACCGGCATCAGCATCTCCACCTCGGAGAGCTCGTCGGTGGTACGCCGGTGGTCGGTCTGCGCGACGGCGACGACGGCGATCTCCCGCATCGCGGCGGCTCCTTGCATCACAGCAGCTCCTTGTAGACGTCGTAGTCCGCGTCGGGCTCGCCGGTCGGCCGGTAGTGGTCCGGATAACGGCCGCCCTCACTCCACACCGCCTCGACCCGCAGCCCCATGCGCACCTGGTCGTACGGAATCCCGCCGATGCGTCCGTGCAACGCGAGGTCGGCTCCGTCGAGGGCGATGTGCCCGTAGACGTACGGCACCTCGATATCGAGGTTCTTCGCCTTGATGTTGACGATGCAGAACGTGGTCACTGTGCCGCGCGGACCCACTTCGACATGTTCCGCTGTGGCGACACCACATGTGGGACACGCACCCCTCGGCGGGACGTACACCTTCCGGCAGGAGGGGCAGCGTTCGCCGACGGTCCGTTGTTCGGAGAGGGCGTGGATGTAGTCGGTCTGGGCGCGGCCGGGCGAGTAGACGTAGTCGAGGCGCGCGGGGGCCACGATGCCGGTGACCATGTCCTCGAACTCGCCGCTGTGGGCGGCGGGGTGGCGCCTCTCGTCACCATCACCATCGCCATCGCCTTCGTACGGCTCGAAGCAGGCGATGTCCGTGATGGCACCGGTACGTTCCTCGGCCCAGCGGACGCGGACGCGCATACCGGTGTGCACGGCGTCGGGGCCGGGGGCGTCGAGAGCATGCAGGAGGGCGGTGTCGGCACCGTCGAGCCGGACCAGCACCCAGGCGAAGGGGGTGTCGAGAGGCTGACCGCGCCGGGGTTCGTGGTTCCAGGCCCAGGTGGTGACCGTACCGGTGGCCCCGACCTCGACGAGATCGCGAATCTCCTCGGCGGTAACGGGGTCGTACTCGACGGGGGGTACGAGGGTGCGACCGTCACCAGTCTTCACCCCGAGGAGGACACGCTCGCGCAGCCCGGTGAGAAACGCGCTCTGGACGGGCCCGAGAGACCGGGTAAAGGGAAATTCGAGGACGAGGGGGGCTTTGAGTACTTCGGGCACGGCATTCTCCTAACTGAACAGTTGGGGCCGAGTGCTCCCACCTAGGGGCGCGGGGAACTGCGCGACCAGCCACAACGCGCCCGCAGACGAAAACCGGCCGACCTGCAGGGCGCCTACGCCCGCTTGTAAACAGCCGCCCGCTTCTCCGCAAAGGCACGGGCCCCCTCCTTCGCATCGGCGGTATCGAAGATCGGCCAGCCCCGCTTGAGTTCGGCCGCAAGCCCCTCGGTCTCGGTCAGCTCCGCCGTCTCATACACCGACGCCTTGACCGCCTCAACCGCCAACGGCCCACACCCATTGACGAGTTCGGCGATCTCCAGCGCCTTGGCAAGCGCCGTACCGTCCTGCACGACATGCCCGACCAGACCGACGTCAGCTGCCTCCCGCGCGCTGTACGGCCGCCCGGTCAGCAGCATCTCCAGCGCATGGGTACGCGGAATCTGCCGCTGGAGACGGACAGTTGAGCCACCGATCGGGAAGAGCCCGCGCTTCACCTCGAACAACCCAAAGGTCGCCGACTCCCCCGCAACCCGAATATCGGTGCCCTGCAAGATCTCTGTACCGCCGGCCACGCAATACCCCTCAACCGCGGCGATCACCGGCTTCCGGGGCCGGTGATGCCGCAGCATCGCCTTCCAGTGCAGATCCGGATCAGCCGTGAGCCGATCGCGATACTGCTGCCCCTCCATGCCCTTCCCGGCCAGCGCCTTGAGGTCCATTCCCGCGCAGAACGCACCCCCCGCCCCGGTCAGCACGATCGAGCGGATCGCGTCGTCCGCGTCGGCCTCGACCCAGCCGTCGTAGAGGCCGACCAGCATCGGCAACGAGAGCGCGTTCTTGGCCTCGGGCCTGTTGAGCGTGAGCACCAGTGTGGCGCCCTCGCGCCGCACGGTCAGGTGTTCCGTACCGCTCATGGTCGTCCTCCCGTCGCCGTACCGCCTCCGGAACGAGAACAGGTTGCAGGAGGCGCCCTGCCAGTACAAGGGGTTTCTGACACTCAGTCAGATTTCTTCTGCGCGGACCCTTCACAGTTGCCGCGCCCTTTGCTCTGATGACCGGCGAACCGACGTCAGGAGGAGTGGTGGAGTACAACATTGCCGACCTGTTCGAGTCGGTCGTCGACGTGGTCCCGGACCGCGAGGCGCTCGTGTACATCGACCACCCGGGCACGGGCGCGGAACGCCGCCTGACCTACGCGGAGTTGGACGCGGCCGCGAACCGCGTCGCCCATCATCTGATCGACGCCGGGATACGCCCGGGTGAGCACCTCGGGCTCCATCTCTACAACGGCATCGAGTACGTGCAGACGGTGCTGGGCTGCCTCAAGGCGCGGGTCGTACCGGTCAACGTCAACTACCGCTACGTCGAAGAGGAGTTGGTGTACCTCTACCGGGACGCCGATCTCGTGGCGCTGGTCTTCGACACGGAGTTCACCGAGCGGGTGGCGGCCGCGCTGCCGCGTGTCGAGCAACTGCGGCACCTGGTACGGGTGGGAGCGGCGCAGGCGGACGGGCCGGACGTACCCGCCGTGGACTTCACGGACGCCGAAGCCGCAGGGTCTCCCGAGCGCGGGTTCCCGGCGCGGTCGGCGGACGACCAGTTCATCATCTACACCGGCGGTACGACCGGGATGCCCAAGGGTGTGATGTGGCGGCAGGAGGACCTGTTCTTCTCGGGGCTCGGCGGTGGTGCGCCGACGGGTGAACCGGTGAAGAAACCAGAGGAGTTGGCCGAGCGGGTCGCGGCCGGCGGGGCGGGAATCACGTTCTTCCCCACTCCCCCGCTGATGCACGGCACCTCCACGCTCACCGCGTTCATCGGCTTCAACTTCGGCCAACGCATCGTGATCCACCGCAAGTTCGTGCCGGAGGAGGTGCTGCGGACCATCGAGAAGGAGAAGGTCACCAGCATGTCCCTGGTCGGCGACGCGATGCTGCGCCCGCTCATCGACGCCCTCAACGGTCCTATGAAGGGCACCGATTGCTCATCGATGTTCAGCGTGTCGTCATCGGGCGCGATCATGTCGGAGACGGTGCGCCGGCAGTTCCAGGAGCTGCTCCCGAACACGATGCTGCTGAACAACTACGGTTCCTCCGAGTCCGGCTTCAACGGCACGGCGACGGCCGATTCCGGCGCCGGGAAGTCGTTCCGCATCCGCGTCAACTCCCGCACCCAGGTGGTAGATCCGGCTACGTACGAACCGGCCGCCGTCGGTGAGATCGGCCGGGTCGCCCAGTGCGGTCACGTACCGCTCGGCTACTACAACGATCCGAGGAAAACCGCCGAGACCTTCTTCGAGAAGGACGGCCGGCGCTGGGTCCTGCTCGGCGACATGGCGACCGTGGACGAGGAGGGCGTCGTCACGGTTCTCGGGCGCGGCTCGCAGTGCATCAACACCGGTGGGGAGAAGGTGTATCCGGAGGAGGTCGAGCAGGCGCTCAAATCGCATCCGGACGTCTACGACGCGCTGGTGGCCGGGGTGCCGGACGTGCGGTGGGGCAACCATGTGGCCGCCGTCGTACAACTGCGGCCGGGTGCGGAACGGCCGTCGCTGGACGAGATCCAGACGCACTGCCGTACCCATCTCGCCGGGTACAAGATCCCGCGCCAGTTGGTGATCGCGGAGTCCATCCAGCGGTCGCCGAGCGGCAAGGCGGACTACCGGTGGGCGCGGGAGGTGGCGGTCTCCGCAGATCAGTGAGTCAACAGTGGGTCAACGCGCAGGCCGGATTGAACTGACGGTAGCGTGCGCCCGTACTGGTGGTGACGGATGTGGTGGCCCGGGCCAGGTCCGCCATGCCGTCACCGGGCTCAGCACGGAAGGACGTTCGGGTGCCGCTCTTCACTCGCTCTCACCCATTGGCGCAGCAGAAAGCCACCGGGGAGACCGACCCGACAGCGGCAACGGAGGCCGCCACACCGCCCGAACCACAGGAGCCACCCGAGGCACGGGAATCGGCTGACGCGACCGGGTCGGCAGAGTCGGTTGAGGCGATCGACGCGGGTGAAACGGCCGACGCGACCGAGGCAGCTGGCCCAGCCGATTCGGCTGACTCCGCTGCCCTGGCCGCCGCAACCGATGCGGCTGGCTCCGCCGACGCGGACGGTTCGGCCGACGCTCCCGAGTCGGCCAAGTCCGCCGAGCACGCTGAACCCGCCGTATCCGCAGGGTCCGACGAGCCCGCTGAACCCGCAGAGGCTGCCGACGATGCACGGTCCGCCGAGGACGCGGAGCCCGGAGAGCCCGCTGAACCCACACGATCCGCCCAGCCCGCTGAACCCGCCCAGCGCGCCGAGCCCGTAGAGCCCAGCGAGGTCGCAGACCCCGCCGAGCACGCTGAGGCCGCCGCGCCTGCCAAGCCCGGCGAGTCCGCAGAACCCGCTGAGTCCGCCGCGCACAGCGAACCCTCAAGTTCCGCCGAGTCCACGGAATCCGCAGCCCCCACAGGGTCGGCCGGACCCGGCGAGACCGCAAAGACCGGTGCCTCACCAGACTCCGCCGCCCCCGCCGAGACCACTGACCCCGCGCACCACGCAAAGCCAACCGCACCAAGCGAGACCGCTGAGCCCGCAGCGTCCGCCGCGCCAGCCGACCACACCGACCCCACCGAGCATTCGTCCCAACTCCCCCTCCGCGCAGGCTGGTTCGGCTGGCGTCGCCGTTACCCCCGCTCCGCACGTGCCGTAGGGGTGGGTACGAGCGTGCTGGCCGGTGCGCTGCTGGTCGTCGCGCTGGTCGTGCCCGACCGGCTGGACCGGATGACGTTTGAGTCGTTCCTCCGGCTGCCCGTGGAGCTGATCGTGCTCGCGGTCGTGCTGCTGGCGCTACCGTCGCGGGCCCGGCGGATCACCGCCGTCGTGCTGGGTGCGTTCGTCGGGCTGTCCACCGTCCTGAAGTGCCTCGACATGGGCTTCTACGAGACGCTGGCGCGGCCGTTCGACCTGGTCTTCGACTGGGTGTTGTTGAGCGACGCGGCGGACTGGATGAAGGACTCGTTCGGTCGCTCGGGCGAGGTGCTCGCGATCATCGGGGTGATCGTCCTGCTGATCGCCGTGCTCGCGTGCAGCGCGCTCGCGATGGTGCGGCTGGCGGATGTGATGGCCAGGCATCGCCCCATGGCCGTACGCACCACACTTGTCCTCGGTGTCGTGTGGATCATGTGCTTCACCCTGAGCGTGCAGGTCGGCGGGGTCACGCTCGCCACCAAGGGCTACAGCCAGTTCCTCAGCAACCGTGTGAAGTACGTCCGCGAGGGTCTCGGTGACGCCGACGTCTTCAAGAAGCAGCTCACCGTGGACGCCTTCGCGAAGACCCCGCCCAACCAGCTGCTGACCGGACTGCGCGGCAAGGACGTGCTGTTCACCTTCATCGAGAGCTACGGCCGGGTCGCGCTCGACGACCCGACGATGGCACCGGAAATGGACAAGACGCTCACGGCGGGCGACGCCCGGCTCAAGGCGGCCGGCTTCTCGTCGCGCAGCGCGTGGCTCAGGTCGCCCGTGACCGGCGCCGGCAGCTGGCTCGCGCACTCGACGTTCCTGTCCGGCCTGTGGATCAAGAACCAGCAGCGGTACCGGACCGTGACGACGAGCACCCGCGCGACTCTCACCAGCTACTTCCAGAAGACCGGCGCCTGGCGCACGGTGGGCATCGTCCCCGGCGTGCGCAAGTCCTGGCCCGAGGGCAAGTACTTCGGCCTCGACAACATCTACGACTCCACGCACCTCGGCTACAACGGCCCGTACTTCAGCTGGACGCCGGTGCCGGACCAGTTCAGCCTGGAGTCCTTCGAGAAGCTGGAGTACGGCAAGAAGAACCGCGACCCGATCATGGCGGAGATCATCCTGGCCTCCAGCCACAACCCCTGGTCCCCCATCGCCCACACGATCCCCTGGAACCAGCTCGGCGACGGCACGGTCTTCAACCAGATCAAGAAGGAGGGCACGAACCCGACGGAGGTCTGGAAGAGCGCGAAGCGTGTGCGGACCGAGTACCGCAAGGCCATCCAGTACTCCGTGGACAGCTTGACCCAGTGGGTCCAGCGCTACGGCAACAAGAACACCGTCCTCGTCTTCCTCGGCGACCACCAGCCCGTCCCGACGGTCACCGGCGGCACCACCGACCGGGACGTGCCGATCACCATCGTCGCCCACGACCCGAAGGTCCTGGACAAGATCTCCAGCTGGGGCTGGACGGACGGCCTCAAGCCCGCCGACAACGGACCGGTGTTGAGCATGGACAAGTTCCGGGACCGCTTCATGACGGCGTACGCGAAGTGACCTGCTCCCCCGCGAGGAACGCCTCCACGGCGGCGAGGAACTCCTCCGGCCGGTTCTCGTGCACGAGATGTCCGGCGTCGACGGTCACCAGGCGCGCGTCGGGGATCCGTTCGGCGAGCACGGCGACCCGGTCCTGAGGAACCCCGCTGGTGGGGCCACCCGCGATCACCAGCGTGGGCATGGTGATCCGCCCCATGTGGTCCCACCACATGGGGTCAGGGTTGTTCGCTTGGGCATCGGTGGCCTCGATCATGGCCCAGTCGAGCGGCAGCTCCTCCGCCGGTCGTTCGGTGGGCGGCCGTGGCGGGTCGAAGGCGATCGGGGCGGACACGTCCTCCAGAACCAGCCGCCTTACGACGCCGGGCGCCTCCTGCGCGAGCAGATACGCGACGATGCCGCCGAGGGAGTGCCCGATGACGTCGGCGCGTTCGATGCCGAGGGCGGTGAGGAGGGCGAGCATGTCGTCCCGCATCGCCTCGTAGGCGTACACGTCCGCCGGGGCACCCGGCTCGGTGCCGGGCCAGTCGCTGGTTCCGTGGCCGCGGAGGTCGGGGGCGTACACGCGGTACGGGACGGGACCGTTGGCGAGCCGCTCGGCGATCGGCGTCCAGTCGGTACCGTCGGTGCCACGGCAGTGGAGCAGGAGGACGGGCGGCGCTCCTTCGGGGCCCCAGGCTCGGCAGGCGAGGGTGATGCCGTTCGCCTTGACGGCGCGGTTCTCGGTGTCCATGCCGGGAACGTATCCGGGGGGCCGCCGGGTCATCCGCCTACTCTGCCGAGGGCAGAGCCCCTCCGCTCCCGTCGAGGAACGCGGTGACGCGGTGCACGAACCACGCCGGGTCGTCGAGCCACGGGTAGTGCCCGGCGCCCGGCTGGACCGCCGACTCCGCGTCGCGGAAGACGTCGGCGGCGCGGCGGGCGAGGTCGGGCCGGGGGCCGCCGTCCAACTCGCCCGCGAGGACCAGGACGGGTGCGGGCAGGTCCGCGAGGGCGGCCCGGGTGGCGGGCGGGTCGAAGGCGCCTTCGGAGAAGTACAGGTCGGCGGCCTCGTCGTTGCACTGCTCGTCGGCGAGCGCGGCGTGTTTCTCGGCGGCGGCATCCCAACGGCCGTAGAAGAAGGGCTCGAAGACCGGGTCGAAGTCCCCCGTGCCCGCGAGCCATGCCTCGAACGCCGGGTACGCGGCCTCGAACCACGGCTCGCCCTTCCGTAGCCGTGCGGCGGTGAGCCGGTCCTCGGGCGTGGCCGGCATGCCCAGTGCCCACGGCGTGGCGGTGACGAGGGTGAGCCGTGCGATTCGCTCGGGGTACCGGGCCGCGTACAGCATCGCGAGGCTGCCGCCCGCCGAGTGGGCGAGCAGATCCATATGGTCCAACCCCATGTGGGCGCGCAACACTTCCACGTCGTCGACGAGTCGGTCGCAGCGGTACGACGTCCTGTCGGCCGGCACCGCGGAGTCGCCGGTGCCCCGGAGGTCGAGCAGGATCAGGCGACGATGTGCGGCCAGTCCACCCAGGTCGCCGAGGTAGATGGAGGCGCGCATGGGCCCTCCGGGCAGGACGATCAACGGCTCGCCCTCGCCCCGGACGTGGTAGGCGAGTTCGGTGCCGTCGGTGGCGGTGAGGGTCGGCATGCGGCTGATCCTCACCGCCAACCGGGCCTCAGTGCAAGGCAGTTCCGCAGGTCCTCGACCACCTCAAGCCCTCGATTTCCTCAGAGGGCGACGGGGCGGTGAGCCAGCGCCGCGTCGACGATCTGCTCGGCGGAGGCGTCCGCGAGATCGGACGGCGGATGGAAGATCAGGTCCGAGGCCGCGGGATGCGCCACGTTCGACGTGAAGAGCCGGAGGTAGTACTCGGCGTCCGCATCCCCGGCCAGGATCCTGCGGACGACCTCGACGAGTTCGTCGCGGGTGACGTCGGGCACGCGCGGATACGCCGGGCGTGCGGCCTCCAGGGCGAACTCCTCCCGCGTCCGCGACCCGGCGTAGCCCAGGAAGTCGGCCGCCGAGCAGTCGTGCCCCGTCGCCTCGGCGAACGCGGCCACCGCTTCCTCCACGGCCGCGCGGTCGGCGCCGTAGAAGAGGCTCTCGATCCGCTCTGTCTCGCGGCTGAGTTCCTCAACTCGCTCCACGGACACGGACGGTGGCAGGAGTTCCGGACGAAGATCCACGCGCCCATTCTGCCTGGCGACGCGTCGAGAAAGTGGGGGCAGGCCTCTTGCCCCCGTGGGTGGCTGGCTGGATTACTGATCCCATGTCGACCGAATGATCGGTCGCCCGAAATAGCACGATTAACGAAGGGGTGCGCCGATGGCGGACGCGGCGGAGGGGCTCGACCCGGGGGAACAGCTCGACCAACACGCACTCAGGACACTGCAGTTGGAGCGGCTACGGGCCTCCCTCCGGCACGCCTACGCGAACGTGCCCTTCTACCGTCGCTCCTTCGACTCGGCCGGAATCCACCCGGACGACTGCCGCGCGCTCTCCGACCTCGCCCATTTCCCGTTCACCACCAAACTGGACCTGCGCGACAACTACCCCTACGGCATGTTCGCCGTCCCCGAGGACCGTATCCGCCGCATCCACGCGTCGAGCGGCACCACCGGACGCCCCACAGTGGTCGGCTATACAGAGAGCGACCTGTCCATGTGGGCGGACGTGGTGGCCCGTTCCATCCGTGCCGCGGGCGGACGGCCCGGCGACAAGGTGCATGTGGCGTACGGCTATGGGTTGTTCACCGGTGGTCTGGGCGCCCACTATGGTGCCGAACGACTGGGTTGTACGGTCATCCCCGCGTCCGGAGGTATGACGGCCCGCCAGGTGCAGATCATCCAGGACTTCAAGCCCGAGATCATCATGGTGACCCCGTCCTACATGCTCACGCTCCTCGACGAGTTCGAGCGGCAAGGAGTGGACCCGCGCGGGACCTCTCTGCGGGTCGGCATCTTCGGGGCGGAGCCCTGGACCGAGCAGATGCGGCTGGAGATCGAGGAGCGGTTCGCGATCGACGCGGTCGACATCTACGGGCTGTCGGAAGTGATCGGCCCGGGCGTCGCGCAGGAGTGCGTGGAGACGAAGGACGGGCTGCACATCTGGGAGGACCACTTCTTCCCGGAGGTCGTCGACCCGATCTCCGGTGAAGTCCTGCCCGAGGGCGAGAAGGGCGAGTTGGTGTTCACCTCGCTCACCAAAGAGGCCATGCCGGTGGTCCGTTACCGCACCCGGGACCTGACCCGCCTCCTTCCCGGCACCGCCCGACCTGCCTTCCGGCGCATGGAGAAGGTCACCGGCCGCAGTGACGACATGGTGATCCTGCGCGGGGTGAATCTCTTCCCCACCCAGATCGAGGAGATCGTCCTGCGCACCCCGGGCGTCGGACCCCACTTCCAGCTTCGACTCACCCGCGAGGGCCGCCTCGACGCCCTCACCGTGCGAGCCGAGGCCCGCCCCGGCGCCGACCCCGAAACCCGGGACGCGGCGTGGTCGATGAGTTGGGCCTCGGTGACCTCGCCGCGCGGGACGACGACCGCGGTGACGGCCTCGATCCAGCGGT
>NZ_JBXVPZ010000127.1:0-22121 GCF_057961495.1 Streptomyces sp. P5F9
GGGTGGGGCGTGGTGGCCGCCGTATGGGTGGACGTCCAGGCCGTGCGCGCGGGGCTGCCCGGTGGGCAACTCGTAGGCGCTGTCGGGGTGTTCGCGTTGCTCGGGATCGCCGTCGCCGGGATGCGCGCGGCGGCGGTGTGGGCGCCGGGGGACACCTGGCGGGCGCTGCTCGCCGAGGCCGGTCGCCGTACGGTGCTCGACCCCGCCGGTTCCTTCCTGCTCGTGGGCGGGCTGGTCCTGGTCGGCTGTTCCGCCCTGCTCATCGCGCCGTTGGCCGTCCCCGTGCTGGGGGCCGTGGCCGCGGCGGCCGTCGCCGTGGAGGAGCGGTACCGGCACCGCTGACGAGCGAGGTCGGCGCGTCTGTTCGGAGCGCCGCACCTCTATCTGTCATGCCCCTGACCATTCGCACGTGACGAACGCTTCCCGCACGGAAAGGAAAAGGTGGAAAGGTCATGTCTCCCATTCCCCGCAGGTCTCTTCTCAAGGCGGCGGCCGTCGCCGGAGCCGCCGCGCAGTTCAGCTGGGTGCTAGGGGCGAAGGACGCCCAGGCCGCGCCCGGAGCCGCGGCGGCCGACGGCGACCCGGTGCCCCTCGACTGGCTGGAGGAAGGCGGTCTGGGCGCCGCGCCCGGTTCGACGGTCGGTGTGCCGTGGCCGATGGGCACCTACCAGGAGGGCCAGACCTTCGCGCTGACGGACGCCGAGGGCACGGCCGTGCCGGTGCAGTCCTGGCCGATCGCCTACTGGCCCGACGGATCGCTCAAGTGGACGGCCCACGCGGTGAGTTCGGGCTCGGGCAAGCTCACCCTCACCGCCGGGGACACGGCCGCCCCCGACAAGAAGGTCACCGTCGACAAGAGCGGCGGCACCATCGACGTGTCGACCGGGGTCATCACCGCGAAGATCGGCAAGAACGGCTCCACCCTCATCAAGTCGGTCACCCGGGGCGGCACGGAGATCGCGAAGAACGGCCGTCTCGTCCTCATCCGCCAGCCCGAGATCGAGGACGAGGACCAGGGCGCGGTGAAGACCGAGCGCTTCGACGGGGTGATCGGCGAGGTCACCGTCGAGCAGGAAGGGCCGGTCCGTGCCGTCGTCCGCATCGACGGCAAACACCGTAAGGGCAGCCGTAGTTGGCTGCCGTTCTCGATCCGCCTCTACTTCTACGCGGGCGCCGACTCCTTCCGCATGGTGCACACGATCACCTTCGACGGCACGGTGGAACCGGGCAAGGCGAGCGGCGACTTCATCCGCGGGCTGGGAGTTCGCTTCACCGTGCCGATGCGGGACGCGGCCTACGACCGTCACATCCGCATCGGCGGTGAAGGAACCGGCCTGCTGCGCGAGGCAGTTCAGGGCATCACCGGTCTGCGCCGCGACCCGGGCGCGACCGTCCAGGCGGCCCAGTACGCGGGCCGGAAGCTGGCCGATCCGTCCACCTGGGACCAGCGCGTCACGAGCCGCCTCCAGTACATCCCCAAGTGGGGCGACTACACCCTCTCCCAGCTCTCCGCGGACGGCTTCACCCTGCGCAAGCGAACCACGAAGGGCTACGGCTGGATCCCCGCCGGCGGTGGCGGACACGCCTCCGGATTCGGGTACGTCGGCGGGGCGAGCGGCGGATTCTCCTTCGGGCTGCGGGACTTCTGGGAGAAGTTCCCCGCGCAGCTCGACATCCGCGACGCCCACACCGACGAGGCCGAGGTAACCCTCTGGCTCTGGTCGCCCGAGGCCCAGCCCATGGACCTGCGCTTCTACCACGACGGCATGGGCCAGGACACGTACGCCGAACAGCTCCAGGGCCTCGAAATCACCTACGAGGACTACGAACCCGAGTTCGGCACGCCGTACGGCATCGCCCGCACCTCCGAACTCCTCTTCTGGGCCAACGAGTCGACGCCGACCCCGGAGACCCTCGCCCAACAGGTCGAGGCGGTACGGGTGTTGCCCCAACTCGCCGCCACGCCCGCGCAGTTGATCAAGTCAAAGGTCTTCGGCCCCGGCCTCTACTCCGAACCCGACCGCTCCACCACCGCCAAGGCGAAGATCGAGGATCACCTCGACTTCCTCTTCACCTACTACAAGGACCAGGTGGCGCAACGCCGTTGGTACGGCTTCTGGGACTACGGCGACTTCATGCACTCCTACGACACCGTGCGCCACCAGTGGCGGTACGACATCGGCGGCTACGCCTGGGACAACTCCGAGCTGTCGCCCGACATCTGGCTCTGGTTCGCGTACATCCGCTCGGGCCGCTCGGACATCTTCCGCTTCGCCGAGGCGCTCACCCGGCACACCGGCGAGGTCGACGTCTACCACCTCGGCGAATGGGCCGGCCTGGGTACCCGGCACGGCGTCCAGCACTACGCGGACAGCGCCAAGCAGCAGCGCATCGCCAACACCACCTACCGGCGCTACTACTACTTCCTCACCGCCGACGAACGCGTCGGCGACCTCATGGCGGCGAACGTCGACTCCGACGAGACGTTCCTCGTCCTCGACCCGATCCGCAAGATCCGCACCGCGCCGTACACACCCGACCGGCACGCCCTGTCGATCGGATTCGGCACGGACTGGAGCGGGTTGGTGTCGGCGTGGCTCACCGAGTGGGAGCGCAGAGGCCCCAAGTGGGAGAAGGCCAAGGCGCGTGTCCTGTCGACCATGGAGACAATCGCCGCCCAGCCCAACGGATTTGTGCAGGGCAGCGGGCTGTACGACCTCGACACCGGCAGGTTCGCCGTCGCCTCCGCGCCCGTCGTCTCCGTCTCGCACCTCTCGGCCGTCTTCGGCCTCAACGAGCTGTGCGCGGAGCTGATCTACCTGGTCGACATGCCCAAGTTCAAGGAGGTGTACATGGATTACTGCCGCTACTTCAACGCCTCCAAGACGGAACAGGCGGCACGCTACGGCTCCAACTTCGGCACCCTGCTGCTCTTCCAGGGCCACTCGCGCCTCGATGCCTACGCCGCCGTACAACTCGGCGACGCGACGCTCGCCAAGCGGGCGTGGACCAAGTTCTACGGCTCCGACGGCTACATGGAGTCGTCCCCGTGGAAGACGGAACCGCTGACCGGCCCGGTGACGCTCGTCCCGGGAAGCGAGGCCGCGTGGGTGTCCTCGAACGACACCGCGCTGTACGGCCTCGCCGCCATCGAGAACCTGGCACTGCTCGGCGACAAGATGCCCTAGCGCAGGGCTAGTTCATCTTCCCCAGCACCTCCCGCACCCGCCGGGCGTCCCGGATCCGCTGCTCGTACGTCGCGCCGAGTGCGAGCAGCAGGGCTCCGGCGAGGGCGGGAGGTGCCCAGCGGGGCAGGGCGCCGACGGCCTGGGCGAGGTACGGGGCGAGTTCGTGCAGGGTGTCCAGCACGAGGATGGCGCCGCCGAGGAGGAGCGGCGCCTGGAGACGGTGCCGCGCGCCGATCAGTGTGACCAGCAGTGCGGCCGTGCCCAGCAGCAGCGGGCGCGTCCAGTGCGCGTCGGCCCAGGCCGCGAGGAGGCTCGGCGCGAGCGTGGCGGCGAGTCCGGGGCCGTACGCCGTCCAGGACGAGGCGTTCGGGTCGCGGCGCCTGCGCAACGCGCCCACCAGCAGCGCCGGGACGGTCACCGGCAGCGTGTACGCCTCGGGGCTGCCGACGTCCCACGCGGACAGCCGTACCCAGGTGGCGAGGACGAACAGGGCGGCGGCCGCGTAGCCGACGTTTCTGCGCTCGGGCCGTACCGCCGTGCCGGCCGCGATCACCCCGCAGAGGGCCAACACCAGGGCGAGCATGGGAAGTTCGGCGCCGGCGAGACCGATCGCGACCAGGCCTGAGGCGGCCCCCGCGATCTCGGCGGCCGTCCTGGTGGCCGGGTCGCCGATACGCGTGGCGAGCAGCGTGGCGGTCGCCGGTACGGCGAGTACCAGCAGCGCGATGTGCTCAGGCTGCCAGTCGAGGGCGGCGCCGACGGCGCAGGCGAGGGCCGTGGCGTACCCGAGCGAGGTGGCGGCGGACGCCGGTGCGAGTCGGCCGCGCCGGGCGGCCACCGCGAACACGGCGGTCAGGGACGCGAGTACGGCGAGCGTGGCCGGTTCCGTGGCCAGGGACAGGGCGGCCAGGCTGAGGGAGGCGAGCAGGGCGAGGAGTGTCGCGGCGCGGTGCGCGAGGGCGAGAAGGGCGATGACCGCGAGCCCCTGCGTCAACAGGCTGACGCTGTACGGAAGGTGGAGTGCGGTCGGGACGGTGACCGCCGTCGCCCAGGCCAGGGTCAGTGTGGCGATTCGTGCCTGGGGCTGCCACTCGGCGCTGCGGACCGTGCGGGCCAGGACCGCCGCAACCGCCGCGAGCACCAGGGGAGTTGCGGTGGCATGTGCCGGCCAGAAGGCGCCCGTCGCCGCAGCGTCACGGGCGTCGCCCGGTACACCGGACCAGGCGTGCGACAACCACGCGGCCGGACCGAGCAGTGTGACCCCGACGACCGGCAGCGTCCACAGCACCGCGCTCGCCTGTACGGCGCCGGAGGCCCAGCCAAGACCGTGACGTACGGGCTCCGGGAGCCGACCCCGTACAAGCGCCAACAGGGCGACTCCACACGCCAGATAGCCGGGAACCGTCCAGTCGGCGGGCAGCGACGCGCGCAGCACGCCACCGAGCGCGGCGACCAGGAAGAAGCCCCCTGCTGCGGCCGTACTCGTCCTCAGTCCCCGGCCGGTCGCCAGCCACGCGGCGCCCAACGCGCCCGCCGCCGCGAGGGCGAAGAGCGCCGCCGCACGGGCGGCGGCGCCCGGACCGGCCGCGTCCAAAGAGATCACGCCGGCCGCCAGCACGCCCCAGCCCCCCATACCGAACGCCCCGCCGGCGGCGACGAGACGAACGGCCTTCGGGGAGACCCGGAGCGCGACAACCATGTCGGTCACGGCGGTCAGCAGCAGCGCGGCCGTGATCGCGTGCGGGCCCCCGCCGGCCGCGATCGCCCAGAGAAGCAAGGGGAGTTGGGCGACCGCGAGCGCGGCAGGGAGGGGGAGGAGAAGGGTCGGTGGGGTGGATGGCGCGGTGGTCGGACCGGGTCGGGTGCCGGTCGGGCCCGGGAGTGCGGCGAGGCCGATGCCGTACGCCGTCCAGACCGCCGTCAGCACCGTCGCCGCCGCTGCCGCGAACGTCACGCCGTCCCCGTCCGGGAACGCGACCTCGTGCAGCGCGTAGGCGTCCAGCACCGTCAGCACGAGACCGAGGCCCGCGAGCGACTCGGCCGTGGAACGCAGGCCCCGCCGCAGCAGCACGACGGGTGCGCCGAGCGCCGCCAGGGTCACCGCGCCGAGCACCAGCGCCCGGCCCGCGATCCCCATGCTGCCCCAGCTGACCAGCGTGAACGCGATCGCGGCGAGGGTGAGCAGGGAGGCCCCGAGCAGGAGCAGCACGTTCTGCACGCTCGGTGCGGTGGCCTCCCGCCGGGGCTGTGCGGCAGGCGGCGGCGACTGCACGGGCGCGGGCCGGACCGGCTGGAGCACGGTCAGCAGCCAGGCTCGCCGGTGCAGCAACTGGGCCCGGCGGGCGTCGAGTTGGCGCAGCTCGGCGTCCAGAATCCCCAGCTCCACGGCCGGGGGCGGAATGTGCGTCATGACTCGGAGTGTGGTGCCCGTCACGTCGTACGACATGAGTACGCGTACTCAAACGCGCCTGGTGGCCGGGAGACGGGCCCGGGACCGGGCAGACTCCCGCCATGGACTGGACCCGTTACCGCTTCCGTGCCCGGTGGTCCCTGCCCGCGCCGCCCGCCGTCGTGTACCCGGTCCTGGAACGGGCCGAGGACTATCCCCGCTGGTGGCCGCAGGTACGCGAGGTCGAGCGGATCGACGACACGACCGGCGTCATCCGCATCCGCGCGAGCCTGCCGTACGTCCTGACCTTCACCGCGCGCGAAGTGCGGCGCGACCCGGTCGCCGGGGTGCTGGAGATCGCGATGACCGGTGACCTGGTGGGCTGGGCGCGCTGGACACTCACCGCCGACGGCCCCGGCACGCTCGCCCGGTACGACCAGGAGGTCGACCTGCACCGGCCACTGCTCAGGCGGTTCGCCGTACCCGGGCGGCCGGTGTTCCGCCTCAACCACGCGCTGATGATGCGGGCCGGACGGCTCGGGCTCCTCGCACACCTGGCAGCGGCCTGACGGAAGCGGTTTGAAGGAAACCGGCGGGGGCCTGTATTGTTCGGTGCGTTCCCGGGCGATTAGCTCAGTGGGAGAGCGCTTCGTTCACACCGAAGAGGTCACTGGTTCGAACCCAGTATCGCCCACCAGAAAAGGATCATTGGAACCCGGTACCTTCCAAGGGCCGCCCACCAGGGCGGCCCTTGTTAGTTGCAGGACAGCGCCCGTCCCCGGCTGGGGAGGGGCGCTGTGGCGTTTGGGGGCTGGCAGTACGGCCGCCAGGCTGTGCACGGCCTCTGGCAGCCCTGTAGGGGCCTGGTGTTGGCTTTGGGCCGCGTGCAGAGCGTCGAACGGCTCCCTGAGCGTGTGGGCCACCCGCACGTCACCGTTCGAGTCTTCGTCGATGTACAACGCCTCGAAGAGAGCTTGGTTCAGCCGGCGGCGCTGCTGGTCGTTGCATCGCCTGTACAACGCTTGAGGATCTTCCAGGAGTTGCAAGCACGCCTCGATGATCTCTGCTCCTGTACTGAGGGAGTCATCGACGTCTTGGAGCCGTGTCGCAATGCGGTCCCGCTGTTGGGTGATCTCTCGCAGTCTGGCCTTGATCTTGCCCTGGGGCAGGCTGCCGTCAGCGGCTAGATCGATGAGGTTGTTCTCCTTGGTGTCGAGCGCACGAAGCTGTTTCGTGAGCTGGACTTGGAGGAGCTTCGTCGTGGCCTGCTGCTCATCGACCATGGTCGCTAGTTCGGAGCGCATGGTTGCGATGAACTCTGTCGTGAAGCGGACCGTAGCGTAGACATCCTCGACGGCTTTCTCGGCCTGTCCGATAGGTACGAACGGCAGCTCACAGATGTGATCGAAGCGGCCGTTGCAGAAGAAGTACCGATAGACGTTGCCATGCCGGTTGGTGACGTGCTGGACGATCATGCGGCGACGTTCGCCACGGCGACGAAGGCAAGAGCCGCAGAACAAGGAGCCCTTGAGCTCGTGGTGGTGCACACGCCGCTTCTCTCGAACGCTGTTTCGGCCGTCCGCAACCATCTGGACAAGGTCGAAGAGGTCTTGAGGTACCAGTTGCTTGTGACGGCCTTTGTACTTCTTGTCCTCGTAGGTGATCCAGCCGCAGTAGTAGTCGTCGCGCAGGATCACGTATAGGCGGTTGGTGGAGACCCCTCGATCTTCGGGGAACCGCGCATCGCGGGGCATGCGCAGTCCACGGTCGTACAGCTCTTGCGCCACTTCATCCACGGTGTACTCACCCGTGGCGTACAGCTCGAACGCCAGCCGGATGAACGGACCCCGTATGGGGTCGATGACGACTGTGCGCACCCGACGTCCATCAACAACCTCGATGGTGTTCAGATAGCCGACCGGGGCATGTGTGATCGTGCCGCCGTTCTTCGCCTTCTGCCCCATCTTGTACTTGATGTCCTCCGCGCTCTGGTTGGAGGAGTACTCGTTGATCACGGCGAGCATGCCGTGGAGCATGCGGCCGGTTGGGGTGTCGTCGATGTTCTTCTCGACGGCAGAGATCAGCTTGACACCGAGCTTCTCCAGGGTGGCAACCATGATCGCGTCGTCCAGTCGGTTCCGGGCGAAGCGGCTGAGCATGTAGACGATCACGTAGCGCACGTTGGGATGCTCGCGCAGGTAGGCGATCATCTCTTGGAACTCATGGCGTTCGTCGATGGTGCGGGCGCTGCGGCCAGGGTCGACGAACTCGGCCGCTTTGGAGGAACCCAGCTCACGCCCACGCTCCTCAACTTTCTCGCGCTGGGCCGGAATTGACACACCTTCAGGGTTGTAGTCAGTATCGACTTGTCCCCTGGAGGAGACGCGCAAATAAGCAACGTAGTCGTCTCCGGTGACACGGCTTACAATCTTCTTTCTCATATTCATGCTTCCGGCTTCTCCTTTCCTGCTTTTTAGGGTTGGCAGCCCTAATGGTAACTCCGTTATGGCTAATTACCGAGGGCTATTTTGCGTAGGTAGTGGCTTAGTGAATTACTGGGCTGCGGTGTTATCTGTAATGAAGGCTGGGAATTCCTGGGTGGTTACAACGTGGAACAATCCGGCGGCTACGAGGTCACGCAATTTTGGTTCGTCGGAAAGTGCCGAACGGATCGCGGATTGCCGCTTGCCGTTAGGAACAACCCAGGCCACAGCCGGGAACAATCCGTGTTCTTTCTGATGGATTCCGGTGTTCGCGTAGCGCTGGTATTGCAATGCTTTGCGTACGATGACGGGGGCATGTTCGGTAGCGTTGTCGGCCTCGATGAATAGGTGGTTTTCGTAGTCGCCGTCTGCTGTGATCGCGAACAGGTCGGGCTTGAGCCACTGACGCGCGCCGTGCGTTGACAGAAATGTTCGCCAGCACTCCGGCTCGGCTTCAAGTTGTAGTAGTTCGATTGCGCCTTGCCTGGCCAGCTCATAGAGGCGTATGGCCAGGTCGGCGGCAGCGAGGGTATGGGCAATGAAGTTCGGCGACGGTTCGCTGTAGCGGCGTCGTGCAGAATCGCCGTGGCGGGCGCGCAATAGTCGCTCGCCGCCCGGGCCAAGTTGCCACACGATGCCCGAGCTGCCAGCACGTACGCCTCCAATCCGGCGCTGGAGACGTGTAATCAGGCGATGTGATTCCAATCGGGTCAGAACACGGATCGCGGCGACGGCTGCGGCCATTTCTGTTGCATGGGTTTTATCGCTGCCCGCTTCCCGTGGCTCGCTGGCAATCGGGAAGTGCAGACGGCGGATAAGTACAGTGGTCAGTGCGCGATGTGTGCGCAAAGATTCAAGAATGGATAGATCGCGCTCGGAGAGCGCTTCTAGCAGGCTAGCTATGTCGTTGTACTTCATTAAGTCTCCCTTCGTTAGTTTTCCTTTTCGAAAAATCCAAATCATGTCGTGTTGAAGATGTAATAGGTCCTAGATGGGTTCCGGGATGATTGTTGCGTGAGGCACGGCAACCCTGGAGCGCGAGTTAAAGCGCTGTGGGATCAGTCAGTCCCCTCCCGCGCTCCAGGCGCGACCGTGGCCGACCTGTACGAACCTGCTGATGATCTCCGTCATGGACAGAGCAGCGAACAGAGGGGCGAGGAAAGTACAGGGTCCTGATCGATGAAGTCCCACATGTGTCCTGGTGGTTCACGACGCATCAGGCTGGCTTCTGCGTTTACGGCCGAACTGCTGTGGAGCTTCGGTAGGTTGCTGAGACGGTTCGCTGACGTCTACGACCGTGGTCGCTGGATTGGTTGGAGCAGGTGCGTAGTTAGCATGAGCTGTTGCCCGTATGGTTGCGGGATCAGCAATGACTTCTGGTGGCGGTAGCGTGCGCACCAATCCCCAGCCAGACGGAGCACCATCGGCAACCAGGTTGGCGTAGGCGTGGAACCGAGGAAGCGCCATGAAGTCCTGTGCCTCCAACTCCGGGGCGAGCTTGGCGGCCAGATCGCGGGCATCGTCGGCTTCGGTCGCGAAGGCAATCTTGCTTCTGGCGTTAATGTCTACCGCCGTTCGCAGTTCCGTCGGGAACTGACTGCGGAACTGGGCGGCCAGGAACCAGCCGACCGACAAGCTACGGGAAATGGCGAGAGCATCAGCGAGGGAAGTCGGCAGGTGCACGAAGCGAGGAGCCTCGTCGACGTAGACAACTCCTGGGCGCTGTTGTGCTCCAGACTCGCCCGCACGTTCCTGGACGGCTTGCCAGACCTCGGCAATGACCAGACTGCCAAGCAGGCTTGCTACCCCGGGCCCGATGAGTCCTTGGTTCAAGGGAATCAGTACGACCTTGTTCTTCCGGAAGGTGTCTCGCAGTCGAAAACGTCCCTGCCGCTGATCCAGCATCCGCACCACTGCCGGCCTGAGCAAGAACTGGCGCAGTTTGTTCATGGGCGCAGCCAAGATGGCAGCTTGGGCGGCGGGCCCAAGCTCATCCCAGGAAGCCCAGAACTGGGCAAGCGCGAGGTCGCCTTGGACACGGCCGACGTAGGAACGGCGAAATGCTGGTTCGGTCAGCAGCCGAGGCAAGTCAGTCAAGGTAGCTGGTGCGTTCGGAGTGCTACCGCGGGCGAGGGTGCGCAGAGCAGAGGAAAAGATGTCTGCCGTGCGAGGACCGTAGCCGTCGGCGAACACCGCCTCGAAGACGGCCAGGATGCTGTCAGCCACAACGTCCGGATCACGGAAACCGATGTCCAACGGATTGAAGCCCACGGGATGTTCGTCGCCTGCGTTCAGCTCCACGATGCGATCAGCCTGGTCTTCCGGAACACGCTCCATGATCGAATCGATCAGCTGCCGTTTTGGATCAAGGACCACGACCGGACGGCCAGCGGTTATATCCGCAATAATTAGATGCAAAAGTACATTTGTCTTCCCAGATCCGCTCGGCCCGTATGCAACGCCATGAAACGTCTGATCCTGCGGAGAGATGCCCACCTGCCGGTTGTCGCCGGGGGCAGCGCTGCGGGCGAAGACACGCTCCCCCTGATGTACCCGTGCTGAGACGCGGAGCGGCTTGGGATGCAATGGCGGCAACCCGGGCAGCTCCCTGTCGCCTAGCGGCCACGCAAGCGGCCCGAGTAGTTCTGGAACTGATAGGCGGAGCGGCCACAGCCATGGCGGCCGAGCGCGGTTCAACCGGGCCACCGAATCTGGTACCAGCCGTATGCGGGTGCCCGGTCCCTGAGCAACCGTCAGCCCTGACAGCACGCCCAGGAGCAACGCGTTGCGCCTCTGTCGTGTTTGCGCTGCTGCGCCAACCCGGATCGTCGCCATGAAGCCCGGGTACTCGGCACGCTTCCGCAGCCGAACGCGGAGCTCCGTCGCGGCCGGCCTGGTCCCGGTCAGGAGGAGCGGTATGAGCGGAAGACTGGGGTCGGCCACCTCAGCGGGCAACACACTGGGCAGGATGCGCGGGCCAAGCACGATTTGCACGACGAGTGCCTCGTCGGCAGTGAGCGGCACGGCCAGCGCCGAGAGCACAGCCCGGGAGACATGCTCCGGCACATCCATGCTCAGCGGCAGGTATGACGGACGGACGCGCAAGCGGCCTGCCGATTGCACGAGGGGACGCTCGGGGGTGGCATCGTCCAACTGACAGCCAGGAAGGAAGTGGCCAAGCAACCGGCCCAGTCGAGCCACATCTACGGGACGGCCCCCGAGCAAGTGGCGAACGTAGCCACCCTCAGCCCGGACTTCCCACACAAGCCTTCCGACTTGGCGATCAGCGGACAGCCGGCCCACCAGGGCGAGCGCCGTCTCAGGGGCGAGAGGTCGTGGAAGGTGCAGCCGGACAAACTGAAGGCTTTGCGAAGAGACTCCAGTCATTCCGCATCCCCCTCCTCTGGCGTGTCGTCTTCCTCTGGCCGCTGATGCTCAGACGTCGCCACCGCGATCAAGGCTTTCGCGAGTTTGCGGATGTCAGGCGCTTCCCGCCTGACTCCTCGTACGGTGAACCGACGCGCGGGGTCTTTTCCTTGGGCCCTTCGAGAAGGCATGGATCACCTCCTCTCTCTGTCTGGGGTATCGGGCTGATCGCTGGGTACTGGATAGCCAGACATGCGAATGTCGGCATCGACTTCGTTCCCCCAGACGAACCAGTCATGAGCGCTCGGCGGTTGTCTACGAGCGAACAGCTCCAAATACGGGCCGTCGGATATTCGCTCTATTACCGCATATTGCTCGTCGGGCTTCCGAGAGTGTTCTTGTACCGGCGCGTTGATCCACGTCGGCTGCGACTTGAAGTGCACCGGAGCCTTGCCGCGCGTACAGAACAATAGGTGCTCGGTGCTGTTGCGCAGGTAGGCTCCCAGGCCGAGGCGAAACTTGACCCAAGTGAGGAGCGAGCGGGGTGTGAATCCCCACGCCTCGGCTACGTCGTACCCGTCACGCAAACTGGCATTGGTCACCCAGAGCCAAAGATGTGCGTCGTCTTCGGCAAGGTCGGCCACCGGCATTTCCCGGATACGTTTCAGGCTCATGAGCCGGTAATGTTGTTCGGCCCCTTTGAGCCCTTGCTGCTGGTGATCCCACGGGGGATCGGCCAAAATGGTGCGGAAGCGGGTGGGCACCGCCCGCGATGATGAAATATCAGTCACGTCTTTTACTACCCTCCTTTCTGTGCCCTCCGACCGTTACTTCCGCCGGGGGCATGTATACATGTAAAACATCTCGTTGAGCTTGAAAATCGTTTGTTCGCTTGATCTTTCGGGCGAATATTCGAGCGAGTAAACGATGAGCTCACGGTGTTACGTCGCGCACTCGGCGCAGGCGATCAGGTAGCGAAATAGTTGTTGTGCTATCCACATCGCATCCTGTGTGGATGCGTGCTACCAGCGCCGCCGCTGGAAGATGATTGAGAAGACCACCAGCGACAGAATCCCCGTAACGATGAAAGGAATCAGAGGCCGGAGCAGGACGTACGCCCAGTGACCCACCAGAGCGATGGCCAGGATGAGAACCAGCGCGCTTAGCACGCGCTGGTTCCAACCGCCAGGGGTGGTGTTCATCCCCGGTATTCCTCGGAGGTAGTGCTGTTCCGGAACTCGTCCTGGCTGAGCAGCGTGTTGCGCAGCTGTTGTTTGGATTTTTCTTGCCGGTCTTCCTCAGCCAGCTTGAGCACCACGAGGGCGTCAAGCAAGCTACGGCGAGCCGACGTAATCCAAGACCTCAGCAGCGCGACAGCTTCACGACTGTCACTCACTTCGCCGTGCCACCTTTGTCGCTGTTCCCGCTGAACTTCCTTCCGATGCGTTCGACAGCTTCCGCCGTCTTGCGCTCCTCTCGGCTGTTCCAGAACTGCGCGACCTTGCCGACGTAGTACACGACAACGAAGCCGGCCAGCGTCCAGAGATGCATTTCTAGCGCCACTTCCCTTCAACGATTTTCCACATAGCGTCTTCGGCCGCACGACGGTCAGCGTCGATTGCAGTGGCTCTGCGGCGAAGTGCCCGGTCGGTGCGGCGACGATTGGTGCGCGTTCGGTAGTTCGACAGCTCTGTTACCAACAGGAAAAGCCACAGAGCGAGCAGAAACACCAGCGCCAGCAAAGGCGTCACCACTGGTCGTTGCCGAAGCCGGCGACACGACGAGCAATGCTCATGGCCGCGCCTGTGCTGATGAGGTTCAGCATTTCGCTGGCGTCCGGCACCATCTCCTCAAGCATCTGCTGATTGCGCTTGAGCATGGCGACGCTGTACATGGCGTAGTCCGTGAGTTCGGCCTGTGCTTGGACAAGCGCCTGCGCACGGGCCTGGCTGACGCCAACCGCAGCGACCGCTCGCTGCGCGGGCGTCTGATGGCGTCGGGGTACGAGTTCCCCTGGCATAGCAGCTCCTTCTTTTAGAACCGAGATTCCGCCGCTAATGGGCGGCGATGGCGCCAGGTTCTCGCAGTAGAGCGTGTGCGTATAAGTACGGCTACGAACAGCTTTACGGACACGCCTGTCCGTACCCCCATCGCTACGGACACGACATTTGACAAATTGAGGCATAAGGTTCTTAATTACAACTGAAGTATGAGTGTAGAATCACAACCCTCACCAGAATTACCACTTGGTTCCGAAACGGACTTCGCCACACTCACAATTATGGAATTGAGTCTTCTTGGACGTGGATTCATGCGCACTATTAGTGTCGTACAGATGCGCTCAGTATTCGAAAGGCAATACCCAGACGAGACTCTTCCTGAACACTTAAGAGATCTTTGACTCCGGGCAGCGTGGTACTACAGCTCCCGCGCGTACTGCCGCCTCTGCCGAGGCCGGATGATCTAGTTGGTTACTAGTCACAGAGGGATACGGGGTGGCATGCTCTTCGCATGAGCACCCCGAACGAGTCGGCTGGGCCCGCAGGGCAACATGAGCTAGCAACCGAGCTCGGCAAGATCGCGGATAGAAGACTTCCCCGAGTCTTTCTTGATCTTCAAGCCGACATGGCGCGGTTTCCCATGACAGCGGAACTCGTTCAATCCCTTGATGCTCAGGCATGGTCAGAAAACCCAACCGCAGCGATGCGCGCCGCTGTGCAGCGGGCGGTCAAGCGACTTCCCGCCGGTACACCAGAGAACGCAACAATCTCGTGGCGCAAGGCAGCGGAAATCCTTTTCGGCTTGGAAGTCACTACGCCTGGTGAGGGTCGACAGCAATCAAGTTACAAACTCGACTATGTACCAAAGCTCGAAAGAGAAGCGGGATACGTCGGAGCGACGTTCAAAAGGCACGTCACGCGAGGCGTGCGGGAGGAACTAGCAAAGGCACTTCTCGCGATGCGAACAGAGCAGGTGAAGGTCGACGATGCCCAGCTCCTTATTGGTGATACCCCTGGCGACTCGGAACGCAAGGGTATGACCCCTCTTTACCGACACGAGTACGTCGAAGATATCAGTTCGCGAATTGCGGCTGGCCAGCTCGTGGTTGCAATTTACGGTGAAGCCGGGACAGGCAAGACCTACGTAGCCGCGCAGGCAGCTCAGCGGATAGCCGATGGCGGCCAGGTAATCATGCTCAGGGCCGCCAACGAGAAATTGCTCCAGGACGATGTGATCAGAGCCCTGATCGCCGAAGGAATTGAGCCGGACTCGTGGGGTGACGGATACTCCCGTGCGGTGCTCCATCACGTTTTGAGCGAGGGGCCACGAAGCGCGGTCGTGGTTGTGGACGATGTCAGTAGCGAAGAAGCGCTATGGCAGATCGTTCCTTCGACTTGTAAGATTCCCGTGGTCGTGACGACGCGATCCAGGTTCCGTGCACCAGAAATCAGTGGCATTGAATTGCATGAGTTCACTGAGCCGCAGGCTAAGGAATTTGTACAAAACAACCTCGGTGAATGCGAAGAGCCTATCCTTGAGGCATTCATACGGCTTCTCGGGTATCGCCCACTAGCGCTGGCGCACGCCGTTATCTTTATTCGAGAAGTCGGTGACGTCACTCTTCAGGATCTGGTATCTTCCCTCACTCAGAGCGTGAGCGAGAGTATCGACCTAATTACCCTGCCAACGGAGGCAGATCGTAACCTAGCGATCCTCTATCGCCGTATAGTTGCGTCGCTAATCACCGACGAGAAAACGCGGATGGTGTTGGATGCATTCCTAGCTGTTGCTGGAATGACAGCCGTGACCGCACTCTCTGCGGTGTGGGAGTTCTTGAGGCGTGAGCATGGTTACAGTCGGCTTCGTTTCGAGTCGGCTGTCCGCACGCTCTCAGAATACGGTTTCATCAGGAAAGTGGAGAAGGCTAATCCCGACTCAGACGTAACCAGAACATGGCTTTCGATGCACATGCTGACGTGCCATATAATTCGCGAGGTAAGAGGTAGCGAACCGCGTACCCTTGAGAGGGAATATCTGAACTTCTTGCGCGACTATGAGCCGGCGGTTGATGAAGAGTCGAATGCAGACAATGCTTGGATATGGGCGATTCAGTCAGAGTTGAGAGCAGGTACGAATCTTCATGATTACTGGGTAAGTATTCTCTGTGTTGATCAGTGGACATGGGCGACCATTAGACCAACCGGGGATGGTGAGCGTAGTTATCTCATGCGTTACGAGATTCACCCGCATGGAATTTTCGAAGTCGACTACCGGTCGGGGGTGCGGAAGCAGCCTCCATACGAAGAGTTCATGGCACTCCTGGATCAGTGTCGACGATATAACGAAATCCTGGATCAGGAATTTGGTCTCGCTGGAGGTGACCCCGAACAGTAAGTAGAATAGTCTGTTGATCGAAGAGTAGTTAGCAGGCTTCGTGCAACTCCGCCCGAGCGTCGAGGCACACTGCCTCACAGAACACCAAGCGTGCGATCGGGTGCGTGGTCACGTGGTCGAGTGACGGCACAATAAGGTGTTGCACTCCGCCCTCGATCAGCCACGTAGCAAACCGCCCAACTCGAAGCACCTGGTACTTATCTTGGTAGACCTGGCGAAGCGACAAGTTATGACTGCGGGCGTACTCGTCCAACTGCTTCTCTAAGAGCGCCACCTCCTCGACGGAATTGTCGAGGGTGCGCAAGTATCCATACGCAGGCTCTATCTCTGGAGCAGGCATGGGTAAACTCCCACAGATGAACGGGATTTGAGAGGTGCGACCCTTAGCCCGAAACGGTCGCCATGGGCTTCGTACTGGTAGTGCTAGTCGAGCGCGAGGACGCACCAGACGACTTTTCCGCCCGTTGGTGGGAAGTAGTAGCCCCACTCTTTCGAGACGGTCTCCACGATGAACAACCCCCGCCCGCTTTCAGCGGTCGGTGCAGACAGTCCTTGGCGACGCGGCGGCCGGTTGTCTGGATCAGCCACCTCAACAATGAGATGCGTCTTCCGGTGCCGCAGCGTCAGCGCTAGCCGAACTGGCGGGGTGGCCGGCGCGGTGCTGACCACATGCCGCACGGCGTTCGTCACCAACTCCGAGACAACCAGCGTGGCGGTCTCCACGTGATCGTCCGGCACTCGCCAGGCGCTGAGCACGTCGCGGCCGTGCCGTCTTGCCCAGCGCACCGCATCTGCCTGAGCAGCCAGCTCCAGTCGACTGACGAAGTGTTCCGGGGGCATATCGGCACTCCCTTGCGGTTGCTTGCTACGCGCCATGTACCGCTAGGAGCTTGGGGGTTACGGCCCCGGAGGCGTCATGGCGCTACCGCATAGGCCGGTATGTATGGCACGCATAGACATGGGGTACCGGGCGGCCTAAAGTCCGTAGGCTTGGCACTGGCATTACCGGCAAGGCCCTTACGGAGAGCGGTACATGGCACAGCAGCGAGCTCGAAACTGCGCCTGTGGAACACGGCTCGCTCGTGACAACCACGGTGAGCGGTGTGCGACGTGCCAGCGCAAGGCTGCTGCCGCGGCTGTCGCTATTCCGCCCAGCGTCCCGCCGGAGTTCTGGCAACACCCCACCATGCGTGACGCGTTGGCCAGTTGGCACATGGGCCGCGTGTTCTATGCCTACCGTTCGAACCCCTGGCACGGCCGAGTGCTGTCGCAAGAGGCGATGGCCGGTTGGCTCGACCTGAACCAAGCTCAGCTAAGCCGGATCGAAAGTGGCAAGCCGCCGCAGGACCTCGGCAAACTCATGAGATGGGCGCATAGCCTCAAGATTCCGGCAGACCTACTGTGGTTCAAACTGCCCGTGCGCAGGGAGGCGACCCCAACCGAGGCAAACACTGCGGCGATCCAGCCCGCAGCCCTGACGCCGGAGCCTACACAGGTCGGCGGCTTGCTGCCGGTCGTGGTCAACGGTCGTGCCGTACTCGTTCCCGTCGACGCTGAGACGATCGCGGCGAGCGGCTTGGGCAGCTTGGTTGGTTCCTCGGCGGACATGTCCGCCCAAGCCACAGAGCGAGATCCCATGAGCCCCTTCAACCGCCGAGAGTTCCTCAAGGGCGGCGTTGCTGCGGTAGCGCTGCCCGGCCTCGGACTGGACGAGCTGCAACATGTCGCCAGCGCCCTCGACGACGCGCACCGCTACTTTGACGGTCCGGTGGTCGACTACCTTCGGAAGGTCCTCGACAAGGCCAAGCGTGATGACGGTGCGCTTGGTCCGAAGAGGACGTTGCCGGTCATGCTCGGCTTGCTCGGCGCGGTTGAGAGCCATGCCCGGGACGTGAAGCCGGAGGTGCGGCGTGAGCTGCTGGCCGTTGGTGCGGACGGAGCCGAGTTCGCGGGCTGGCTGTACCGGGATATCCAGAAACCGCAAGCGGCCGTGTTCTGGTACGACCGTGCGATGGAGTGGGCGCAGGAAGCCGACAATGCAGCCATGCAGGGGTACGTCCTGTTGAAGAAGTCGCAGATGGCCTACGACGAACGTGACGCCCTGCGGATGCTGACCCTTGCCCAGGCGGCTGGACACGATCGGTGGCAGCTGCCGGCACGGGTGCGAGCCGAGGTCACACAGCAAGAAGCGCTCGGTCGAGCCATGTTGGGCGACTCACTCGACGTGGTACGTGGCCAGCTGGCAGATGCTGAGACGTTGCTGACCAACGCGGTCGAGGACGCACCGGATGCACTCGGGGCGTACTTCACCGGGCCGACCCGCGTACTGCGGGACGCTATTACCTACACCGAGGCCGGAAAGCCGAGCTTGGCGGTCGACCTGTTCAGCGATGTTCTCAATGCGGGGACGCTGTCCCGTCGCGACAGCGGGTTCTTCAACGCCCGGCGTGCGGCGGCACTGGCGCTCAGCGGCGAACCGGACGAGGCCGCGAGGGTCGGCACGGCGTCCGCAGCAGTGGCACACGAGATGAAGTCGGAGCGCACCGTGCGCGTCCTCGGCGAAGTCCTGCTGACCCTCGATCGGTGGCGTAGCCGGCCCGCCGTCCGAGCATTCCGCGAGTCGCTTACGGCGTAGCGGTGAGCCAGTCCGCCACGGTGCGGATGACGAACGCTTGGTACTCCTGGCTCTTCGGGTTGAGGTACTGCGGGTCATCGTGAACGGCGAAGCCGTGTTGTGAACCTTCCACGGGCACGAGCTGCACGGGTGCCGTGAAGCGGGGAACAGCATCTCGGGACGACTCGAACGGCACCAGCGTGTCAGCCGTGCCGTGCACGATGAGGGTTGGAGCCTGCACCTCCCCGAGCGCCTCATGGGGACGCAGCCAGAACACCTCGTTGAGCATCGGGCGACCATGGCGGAGTGTGGGTGTGAACTGGATGGCACCGCGCTCGGTCAGCTCGGCCGCGGCTTCATCACTGATGACGTCGTCAGTCCAGTACGGCCGACTGTCGATCGTCCGCCGCTTGTAGTCGAGTTGCGGGTTGAACAGCACCAGGCGTGAGACATCCTCGGGGCGCTTCGCGGCGTAGTAGGCGCAGATGCCGCCGCCGAAGCTGGCACCAAGCAGAGTGATGTCGCTGGCCTCGGTCGCTTCCCGGAGGTAGGACAGCATGACGCGAATGTCATTGAGGATCATGGAGAGCGTCAGCTCGGCCTGTCGTCCTTCGCTTTCGCCGTGAGCGCGGAGGTCGAAGCGGAGACTGGCAACACCGGCTTCGCGGAGGCCAGTTGCAAGCCGAGTGAAGAAGCCTCCTTCTTCACGGGTGACGCCGCCGCCATGCACCAGGAGCACAGCCTGAGCAGGTTCCTCCTGGGGACGTTCCAGGGTGCCCGCGAGGTGAAGGCCGTCGAGGGTCCGAACGCTCACGCTGTCAGTCGCCATGCGGACAAGCGTAGGGGTCGGCTTGGGATGCCGAAAGATGGAGATCACGGCTCAAGTGACCTAATGCGATGGTAGGTTCACCCTCGACGGCGGACCGCCAGGGCCGCAGTCTTCCAGCGGCTTACGACTTTCAGAACAGCCTGCACTGAAATCCCATGTACGGCGATAGCCGAAAGGGAAACATGTAATGGTTCGTTCATTGAAAGGAAGTATCTCAGTTGGAATTTATCCAGATCCTGGTACATGCACTACAGGGCTTCACCAGCAACAGTCTGTCCACGTTGTTGGCTCACGTACCGCTCGCGGTCGGGAGTGTTGGCGTTCTCTATCTGCTTCTTGTTTTTCCGTTCCTCCGGGCTGATGCTCGGGCGGATGTGTTGGAGCTGGTAAAGGTCTACGTCCAGTGGGCAAAGGTTGCGCGGGGAAGTAAGTAGTGTTTGGGCCTCCGGCATTGCGCCGGAGGCCCGCTTGCGTTAGTGAGGCTGCTCCAAGGTGAACCCGTGTGTAGTCGATCAGGAAGCCTTGGTTGATCTATGAATTGATCGGACTATAATAAGACGCGGCATGGATTACAAAGCAACTCAAAGAATAGTGGAGGCGATAAAGGCGTCATGGGTAGAGGTCGATAACGCCATTGAGGCAGACCGACTTGTCCGCGCTATGTGTGAAATTCCTTCGATGGAATGGAAGCGCTACCTTGATCGCTACCATGTAATTATGGAGTTAAAAGAAGGAAGTCCGGAAAATGATAAGGACCGGCTACGCCTTAACGCTATTGGAAGGCATGAGGAAGCTCTGTATTCAAGCGTGGCTGACGCGATAGCGGATAGTGACGGGCTGGTGCGGACTGAACTATGACATCACTGTGCCCCCGAATCCAACCTAGACTCGGGGGCACAGTCGACCAGGTTCAGAAGATCTGGTTTCCGAACTCGTCGAAGCCCATGTGAATGTGAGCCCCGTCCGGTCCCTTCTGTTGGATGATGAACTCCGACGCCACCGGCGTGTTGGTATCGCGGTCGAAGCCGTCGGACGAGACCTTGACGATCGCGTCCGGGTTGTTGTCCTGCGTATCCCACCTACCCATACTTAACGCTCCTTGGATCTGTTCTCCCGGATCTCCCGGCTGATTGCAAAGCTACAGAACGCCAAGCGATCATTCTTCTGCTGTATCGGATCTCTTTCTGCGGTCCTTTTGTGTTGGTCCTCCAGCGCTGGAGGACGGGTGTTGGACTGATGTTGCTAACCCTCCTGGCAGGGAGAAACCGCCGAAGTGGTAGCGGACTGGACCTCGTCATCCCTACGCTTGTGCCGGGTCCTCCAACGTTGGAGGACCAACAGCGGAGGAGGCAGGGTGGCCGACGACCAACACCCAGCGCAGGACCCGGAAGAGGAAGACGACTCACCGGCATGGCCTGTGCCCGATGACCTCTCGCTTGTACTGACCAGGGTGATGCGGTCCCGTAAGTCGAGGGTTGCAGCTAAGAGGCTGGCCAACTCACTTGAGACTCGGGCTTACCTCGAAGCCGGCCTACGGCTGATCTCTGAACAACTCACCGCCTCTGTTGCCGAGTCAGAGTATGAAGAGCACACCGAGCGACCGTTCTTCGCGTGGCTGTCCCGAGCTAACATCTACGACGAAGTATCGAAAGTTGAAAAGAATATCCAGCCTGGTGATGGAACTTTTCGTGACCGGTGGGATTACCAGTCGGACTACATAGAGGATCTGCTCGCCTATTCGCTCTGGGCTGCGCACTGGACAGCGCATGTCGTCACTGGGCAGGAGGCGACCGAGGCTCTCACTGAAGGCGAAGACTTCGTAGAGGCAATTCAGGAGATTGCCTACCGAGACATGAATAACGTCTTGAACAACCCGGCATATCGAGTGTCGGTCATCGGCTCGGCTATGGCGGATCGCGACGTCCGTGCGCGCGAGATGGTCACTCAGACCTACCGACTGCTCCTTGATTCTTGGAAGCAGTTATATATCGACACTATTGAGGCGCGGGGGCTCACTCTGCGGCCTGACGTGTCGGTCGATGATTTGGCCAATATGCTCGCTGCAATGGCTGACGGCATTGGCCTACGGCTGATTGCCGAACGGGACGACATTACTTTGATCGACCACGAAAAGCGCCGATCTTTGCTCGGAAAGGCCGCCTTGGCTTTAGTCGTCTCATGCATGGACGCCGGAGATGGACTGTCGCTCGAAGAACTTGTCAGGAGGTTTTCCCAAGCACCGCCCACAGAATCCCGCTGAGCTGCCAGCCTTGCAACCGGGTTGGATAGGCTTCACTAAGCCCGCGTAATCCGCGATTGCTATGTCGTGACTGTTCAGGCATGACGCGAATGTCATTGAGGATCATGGAGAGCGTCAGCTCCTCCTGTTGCCCGTCGCTTTCGCCGTGAGCGCAGAGGTCGAAGCGCAGTGAGGCGACGCCCGCGTCAGCTAAGTCGTCATGCCTGGCGCGTCTGTTGGCCGATCCTGACGGTGACTGAGCTGAGGCCGAAGTTGCCTACATGCAGGACAAGCCGCACGGAGCCGCTCTCCGTTGGCAGTTCTTCGATGTTGAGCGTGACGTCGGCGCGGCCACTTGCGGGCTCGCAGTCGTAGCGCAGCTGCGGCACGTGATCCGCAGCTTCGTACTCTCCGGCATCAAGCGACTTGGTCTGGGCCGGGTGGAGCGTTATTGGTGGGACGAAGTCGTCTTCCACCTTTTTTGTACTTTGGTGTTGTGCGGAGCATGGGAGTTTCCTCGTTTACGGTTAATTCCCGTGCGCGAGATAGTGAACCCATAACCTTAGTTACAGAGGGTATCCCGGATGCACGACTGCCGTCCCGTTCCCGCTATTCAGC